>JAKPKF010000117.1 GCA_029553845.1 bacterium
AGTGCATAGTTCTCGCTCTTGCGGTTTTTTATCCCTATAGGAACCTTAGACCTTGGGCAAATCCATAAATTCATCTAAACTCCTTTGCTACGGAAGAACGACATCTTATCGTTCCTTGGCTGATAGTTCATCACTACCTAAGCAGTTTTTATATTTTTTACTCTCCTTCAGGTAGCGAGAACTTATCTCTATACCGGCTAAATACAACAAAGAAATTTCGCATTCAACCGTTTTTTTCTTCGTCTTATTACAATATAATCCAAATTTTCCGTCTGGCAAGTTTGTAGTAAAATGGCTGTTTTTATTAAGCCATTCTTCTTAACTTACCAGTTTTAAGAATATTACTTCAACTTCAATGTGATTTCATTATCCTATATATCTATTTTAATAATTCCTGAATTTATGTCAAGCAAAAAATAAAGTTTCGGGAAGTTTTGTCGGGAAGTTTTGACTCTAAACCGACACTTTTGTGTTTGCAACGAGATTTTGAGGCGGTGGAGTTTTGACTCTAAACCGATTCTTCTGTGATTGCAACTATATGCAGAGGTAACAGGAAATTTTGTTCACTGTCTTCTACTTTCAAAGCTGAAGCTCGGTTTAGAGTTAAAACGAAAGTACCCCCCGAAGTCACTATTTCCGAACAATTCCTACCCCACATTTCTGGAGCGGCTGAATATATATTTTTTCCCTGACCGTGGAATTCGTGAGTTTGTTGTAGCTGGGTTGACAGTGTGCGGGGTTCTTGTTTTAACTCACAATTTTGAAATGAATAGACCAAATGTAGTTCGGTTGACAGTGTTTATAAATTGTGGGTTGTGGTTTCCGTGATAGTAGTAGCAAAATTGTAAGTCAAAACAAGCATCGGGTTGTGATTTCTGTGATGGTTGTGGCAAAATTGTGAGTCAAAATTAAAAAGCCCCCGGTAGAAAACGGGGGCTGATAATTTGTATGCAGAGAGCTTATATTTAGTTATAAGCTTTTTGCAGAAGGTTTATTATTTTGTTCTTTCAGGAAGATCAGTATTTACCGGGTTAGGATTTAGTATATTTACAATATCAGGTTTCAGAGTAGAATTACGGTAAGAAGAAACCGCTACTACCTTGAAGAATTTTTTATTTACTCCGGTTGTAGCGAAAGTATAGCTACGATTTGGTTCTCTGACAACAACAGGTGTTTGTTCAGGGAAGTTATAGGGATCGTCGGACATATAGATTCTATACGCTTGAGCGTTAGTTACCTGCTCCCAGCTTATCTGAACTCCTGAAACGGTAGAAGTTATGGAAACAATAGGTACACCTACTACTACAGGTGTGGCAGAAGTAACGGCAAACATAGTAAGAGGGAATGCAGTTGCTGTATAGGCAGTAAGTCCGGAAGCTGCAGGATCTTGAGGGTTGATAACAACCGAGTCGCTATACATATACCTTGTCCGATAATTCGTACCTCCCAGATTTTGAGTGTAGAAACTAGTTCCACTCAGCCAGGAAGTATCCATTGGACGGTTGGCTCTCACAGCCAGATTGTTACCTGTGTAAACAAACGGAGTATTGAAAGGAATAAATATTTCCGCGCGTCCCATGGGAACAGTTATCACGGCATCGGCAACTTGAACATAACCGGTAAAATCAAGGAAGGCATTTTGGACAGAGGATTCGGTTGTATTTTGCATCCAGATTTTAATCGGTTTATCTTGTTGTACAACAGTAGAGGTAGAATAATAATAAATTCCAACAATGGTTCCAGCGGTCATTTGCATTTCCTGAGCCGAGTAAATTGTTTCCGAGATGCTATTTTTGAAATAATAATATACAGGGTAATAACCTGCTGTAGTAGTTGTTTGAGGATCGCCGGCAACTGGGAAATATGTATCTTCGGGTAAAACAACTACTGTAATATTAGCTGATGTGTCATTTAGAGGTTGTGCATCCCCGGCAAGAATTACTTTAGCATAAATACTGTATGTTCCAGCTGAAGAAGGATTCCAGTTCAGCTGATAAACAGCAGTGGAATCGGAAGCAAGATTGGCACCAGTTACAGTATATGTAGCAAGAACAGTATCTATAGTGCGCAATTGGACTTCAAAGTTATTCTGCGTAGTAAGACCCTTATTTTGAACTGTCACAGAATAAGTACCTTGATTACCAACTGCTATTGAACTGGAACCAGTGAGCTTGGTAACAGCGAGATCGTTGCTAACTAATTGATCTACTTGGATATTATCAATATACAACGATCGGTATGTCCCACCTAAACCATGCTTGAAACAGATATATTGATCGGTTCCAGAGTAATTATTCAGTTTGTAAGTATAGGTCGTATGCGTTGCCGTAAGAGTTATGGAAGCAAACTGGGTAAAGACACCGGTTCCGTCAGCAGTTGATGATGTTCCTACCAATAATACATAGCCCGCGGATGAACCCCGTGCGGAAAAACTTAATCTCACTTGATTCATAGGCAGCATAACTTGGGGACTGATCAGTCGTAAGTCGGCAGCAGCATCTGAACTGTTGGTTAAATATACGGAATTGGGTGAACTTACTGGGTAAGAAGTGGATGTTTGTACATAAGCAGAAGTAGAGGTTGAATTTACATATCCTGTCCAGCCCAAAGGCAGATTGGGTGTAGTTACTCCATCAAAATTCTGAGTGTAGGGTGGATAAATACGGGGATCAACACAGGTTCCACTAAGATTAATAAGGTATGAAGTTCTTTCAGTTCTGTTTTTTGAAGCTGGCTCACCATAAGTTATGGTAATTGTACCCGTGTGAACTTCCGAACCAGTAGTAACCACTGTAGGAGTATAAGCCACTTTGAAGGTAGTGGATTGATAACTATCAAGAGTATAGTCATCGGCATCCTGAGATAGAGAATAATAATTTCCATTAACGATAATGCTGTTGAGAGTTAAAGTTCCCCCACCAGTATTGGTAATTGTGAATTGTTTAGTGCTGGTTTGATTGATAACCGTTTGGGGATAAGTAACAGAACTTTCGCTGGGATAAATTGAGAATTCGGGTTCTGTAGGGAAAACACGAATCTTGATATCATCCAAACTGATATACCAGGGAGTTGAATTAATCCAACCGTTAATACCGATGTAATAAGTTCCGGTGCTGGTAGGAGTAAAGGTTCCCGATAAGCGTTGGTAATCACCATTGATAATACCGGTTTGAGGGATTATGGGATTAGTCATTCCTGCAATTGAAGGAGCATCACCATAACTGACCATCATTTTTGCATTAGCAGCTATGTTCCCATCCTGACGAGCCCACAGCTCAATTTCATAAGTTGTAGCTGCTGTTAATTCTATCGGACGGAATAACCAGGCCTGTCCGCTGTAATGTAATGTTACATTGAAAGAACCGGTTCTGGGAGTTCTATTATAGGTTGTCAGCGAAGAATTTGCTGTCCAGTAATATGAAGTATATTGAGGACCTGTAACCTGTGTCCAGTTTTTAATATTAGAAGAAGCATCAGTATTACCGACTTCAAAGCCCTCAAAGAACGGTAGAGTAGAAATAGTTGGGTCTTCAATTACCGTTCCGGAAACCTGGATAGTAAGAACAGAACCGGGAGCAGGAGTAGGTTGATTTAAGGTGATAACTCCACTGTAAGCACCTAAATCCTCTGGAATAGAGAAGGTGTAAGCTAATTGCATTGAACTATTGGCAGGAATGGTATAAGGTTGAGTTCCGCCAAAAGTAAAATGCTCACCTGTGGCACTAAAAGTTAAAGATTGTGTCGGGCTAACATTTTGAACAGTTATCTCTCCCGTTTTTGTTCTACCGGCAAAAAGATTACCAAGTGCCAAAGTTGCAGGAGCAGAAATTTGCTTAATAGTAGTTAACTTTCTGGGTAAACAGTCGGAAAGACGAGTTCTCCCGCCATCGTTGTAAGGAATAATCTGCCACCAGTAACTCGTATTATAATTTAGCAAATAGCCCTCAGCATAAACATCGAAGTTAAGCTCTTCGGTTATAGACCAGAAGGCATTGTCCGTTGCCTCATCATCATCTTCTATCAGGTAATTCAAAGAATCACAGAGAACCCTTACATAATAACCAATTGCAGAACCTCCGGAAGTGGGAGAAGTCCAGGACAGAATAAGAGAAGCTGGATTAACAATTGCATTTGCCAAGGGGGCTACTAACGCTGCAGGTCCGGGAGCTTCAGCTGGGATAAAGATTGTGGGTCCAATCACTTTATCCATATAGATAGTTCCTGAAGTTCCATTAGGAAGCCCCTGGAAAGCAATTCTATAATTACCATTGAGGGCAGCAGTTCCTGGAACGGTGTATTGGGTGTAAGTGGTAGTAAGAGTGATAGGAGTTCCCAAAGCAGTATAACCAGTTCCGTCTATGCTTGTTCCGTAATATGCTTGCAGTTGCAAATTGGCAACAGTTGAACGCGCATAGAAAGTTACCGAACTACTTGTCGGAGAAAAGATTAGTTGAGGCGTTGCCAGATAGGAACTGGTATTAGTGGAAGTTAATACTAAACCCGTTGCTGCTATACCATCATAATTACTGGCAGTGGTTCTTAGCCAGGCATTTTGACCTTCACCTTGCCAGGCAACCCAACGCACAGGAGGAAAGACAATTTCTTCAAAACCTTCAGCAAGAATCCCGGCAGCATAAATTTCTACATTGGCAAGAGTGGCAGTGTTATTAGTTAGATCATTATCGGCAGGTAATTCTGCAGTGAAAGTAAAGGTTCCGGCAGTATCAGGAGTCCAGTTATAAGTTAAATTCACAGAGGAAAGATGATTAAGATTGCCCACCGGAATTGTTCCGATGGTTGTTTCACCTTGTTTTACAGTAACATTTTTTCCACTGGAATTGGTGCCATTGTTCTTTACCGTAATGTTAAAAGTAAATTCACTTTCCGTAAACTTATACAGAGGAGTTGCCGTAAGAGCGGTTACCGCCAATTCATCATAGGGTCTGGTAGCAACAGTAACATCATCTATATAAACATATTGGCTTACATTATCACTGGTATCCAGACGGAAGGAAATATACTGTCCGCTCCCGGAGTAGCTGGATAAATCAACTGTATAAACTGTATAAGTAGTAGTTAAAGGGATAGCGGCAAGTTGGGTAAATGTAGAACTGGAACTTAAACCATCTACCACACCAACATAAAGATTCCTGGCATCTGTTCCTCTTGCCCAGAATCTTAAGTATAAATTACTTAGTGTAGTGTTAAATACCGGGCTAACTAAACTTACTAAAGCACCAGGATTACTGGAGGGATTATACATATAGATATTATTAGGTGTAGAATGGGGAGTAGTAGTAGAAACAGATACAGAAGCAGAAGTGGAAGTAGAATTGATCACTGTCCACCAGCCGGCTGCAGGATTGGTTTCAGCATCAAAATTCGTTGTATAGGGAATTGGGAAAGCAGTGTAAAAACTATAAGGACCTGCCCAGGCACTATTATTGCTTCCATCTTTGGCTCGCACATAATAAGTATAACCGGTACCAGAGGTTAGTCCATTCAGAGTGTAGGGCTTGCTTATATTATTAAGTAAGGTTCCTGTTCCCAGGGCAAAACCAAGAGCACCCCATTCCAGATCAAAAGTGGCTAAACTACTTGTCCAGTTAAGCACTGCAGATGTTTCCGTAATATTAGTTGCAGTCAGGTTTGTAGGTTTGGCAACTAAATAAGCTTCCAAGCTCAAATTATCAATAGCGGCAGGTGGCTGAACCCCTCCAGAACTATCATTTTTCCAGGAAATAACTAAGCGTTTGGTGGTTCCGGCTAAGGTGTTACTAATGGGAATAGCAATTCTTGTCCAATTGGTAGTAAGATTATACCAAGTATTGCCTATCTGTCCGGAACTTAATTCAGTTCCTGCTACAGGGGTTGTTGTAAGATCCACAAGATATACTTTCAATCCGTCATAAGTAGATTCACCACCACATTTGAAAATAAAGCTAAGCTCAAAATATTCTGCTCCAGTTGTGAATGTGACATCACGATATAAATGGACCACTGATGAAGAGCCGATATTATAGGCATTGGAAACACCATTATCATTAGTGATATAAGCAGATTGGTTTCCCGCATAGTGAGCTGCTGTTCCTACATACCATTGATTTGGTTGAGTTCCATTTACCACGGTCCAATGATTGGGCCAAACCTCAAAGTTCTCCGTTAAAGGCAAAGTAGCTGGTATTTGCGGAGTGGTAGCATTAGCGGTTAAGCCGGTTGTAGAGAAGGCATAGTAAGTGGTTCGTTCAGCAGTAATGTAACTCCATACCTTATAATAATAAGTGGTTCCATCGTTTAAACCGGTATGGCTGGTAAGGCCTGCAGCGGGACCCAAATAAAGAACAGTGCCTCCACCAGCTATTGAACCACCTACACTATAACCAGTGGATAAAGGAGTTCCAAATGTACTATTATAACTCCAGGCAACCATAATATCTGCAGTAGCTGTTGCACTTAAATTTATTTGACTGGCACTATAGACAGTGGCTGTAAAAGCAGTAGGTGCAGCTGGAGCAGCAGGCAATGTTGTTTGAGTTCCGGTTAAAGGATTGGTCCGATTATATTTTGGAGCTCCCACACCATTAATGTTCATTGCAAAGATAGTGCAATAATATTGAGTATTGGGAGTAAGTCCGGTTGCCGTGAAACTTGTGGAGGAACCAAAACTTAAGACAATTTCATTATTACCCAAGTTTTGAGCAGGACTGTAATATGTTCCATCCACAGGGCTAAAAGTGAGCGTGGCAGATTGATGACCAATTACCAAATATCCTTCAGCAGCAGGAGAACTGGCAGCAAAACTACCGGTTATGGAAGTGGAATAGGGAATCAGGACAAGATTTGTGGGCTGCGCTGTAGGTGTTTGACAT
>JAKPKF010000123.1 GCA_029553845.1 bacterium
AGTTTCAAATCCTATATCATTTCCTTTGCTATTACTATTTGGTTTTCCCCAACAATCACTATCTGGATATGCTATTGGTGCTAAATAAGTTTCTCTCTCATTCCCCTGCAACTTATCAACTGCCTTACCGATATTCAAACTTTTAGGAAAGCCACTATTTCCTGTAATAAATACTTGTCCATTTCTACGAGCAACAAAAGCACCAGTTGAAACTGTTGGACAAAAAATAGTTCCTGTATATTCAATCTTTTCTATGGTTGCCAGAGTGGTGTTATAGGTTGTCCGTGTTCGTATCTCTTGTGTTCCTCGTTCGTCCTGAATAGCATTAAGTTCTGTATCCTGTTGTCCGTTGCATCGTGATTGATGTGATGAACACACTCCGTTCTTACCAGTGGTCTTTGTATCTCCTGTGCTACTTTCAATCTGTGTTCCATTACATACCCGTCCTTTCTCGCCATTGTTTGAAACTCCACCGGACATCTTACATACTTGATTTTCTGGTCGGCATATTTCCCTTTTCTCTTCCTGTAAGTCAGACCCCCTTTCCACGCTGGATTCTTCTCTCCACTCAATCCCGTTCCTGGACGCTTCTTGCCCAACCCGTTCGCTGAGTATTGTTTCAGCCAATCCTTCGCCTTGCCACAACAACTCTGGGTGCAATAGTTTCCCTTGTCCTTCTTGTAAGATAGAAACACCGTCTGACAATACTGGCATTTGTTCCATTTGTAGCAAGTCTTCTGATTTAACGAATACAAGTTTTCCTTCTCGTTCAACAATGCAATTATGGTTTCGGCTAACGATTTGGTCTGTTGTATCTGATTTAATTCGGTAAGCGGTATCCTGCTCGACAGCATATTGACTCCACCTTTGCGGTTTTTCCCATTTGTAAATGTCGTTTTGAGTATCATATACTCTTATTATATCATCTTGTGTGATTTTATGGAAGTGTTTGAACCCGTCTTTTGTTAAAACTTCTGTATCTTCTGACAAACAACCATACACCCATTCAATCATATCTCTCACTTCAAATCCTGCGTCTTCAATAGCACTAGCCATTCTGTGATATGTTCTAGTTCCCGAAAAGGCTAGTAAATGTCCACCTGGCTTTAATACCCGCAAACATTCTGCCCACATATCTTTGTTGTTTGCTATTCCTGTACCGTCCCAAGACTTACCCATAAAGCCTAGTTCGTATGGCGGGTCAGTAACAATACTATCAACACTATTATCCTCTAACTCTTTTAGTTTTATTAGGCAATCTCCACATATTATTTTGTTTATATAATGTTCCATCTTTATTCTCTATTCTGATTGGTTGATAATCTTTTATTTATAATGTCTATATATTCAGGTGCGATTTCTATGCCAATATAGTTTCTATTATTTTTCTTTGCCATTTTTAAT
>JAKPKF010000129.1 GCA_029553845.1 bacterium
CAAACCGTTGAGGAAGAACTCAATATAAGGATAAAATAGACTTTGACATTGAAAAGAGTCCAAATATGTAATATAATAATATCAAGAGAGAAAGACTGCTCTTGATATTATTATGTAAAGGAGGAAAAGCAATATGAACTTTTTTAAGAGTCAAGAGGAAGCAGTAGAGCTATTCGACCGGATTAAACCGGCGGCGGATAAACACCGAGTGATATTCTTGGTAGTGCCAACTAAAGATGATATCATAGCATTAAGAAAAGACCTTGAAATCTTACTTCAGAGATTCAACATAGAAGTCAGCAAGGAGAAACTCAAGATAAAAGGGACTAAAAGTAATCCGGCTCAGACTATCCTATTTAGCACTAAAGATGATTATGAAGACGGCAGACTCCGGGGAGTGCCAAAAGATGCAATCATTTGCGTTTAAGGGGGCGTCAAGATGATAAGTTTTAAGTTATCACATTTAGTAAAGGTACTATTAATCATGGTAACAGCAGACCTAATCAGAATATATTTCAGTCCAGATTATACACAAGCTCATAGAGCATTAGAATGGGGATACATGGGAGTATTCTTTCTAAAGATGCTGATACTCATGGGCGGGATAAAGGTATTCCAGATGATAGAAAAAGACGGGGGCGCGAAATGATAACAGAAAACCAAAGAGATTACATTATAGGATTATATAATGAATTAAATATGGAAATAGATATAGAGGAAATAGAAGAACTAACAAAGTCAGACGCTCATAAAAGAATACAGGAATTACTTGAGTTAAAATCAGAAGTATATTAAATATAGAAAGGAGGGATGAAAGATGGCAAGAAGTAAGCATCTTAATGATAGACTAACAAAAGCTCAAGAGATATTTGTACAAGAGCTATTAAAAGGAAATACTCAAAGACAAGCATACTTAAAAGCTTACCCTTCTAAGAAGAATTGGAAGGTATCAAGTCTGGACTCAAATGCCTCAACTTTGTTTAGGCAGGAAAAGGTCAGACAAAGGTACGACGAATTACTTAATGAGATGAGAGAGAGCGAGACCGAGAAGACCAGATGGACGAGAGAGCAATCCATTGAAACTTTGAGATATGTCATTGATGTAAATAAGAAAGACCTGGAAAGAATTGACCGAGCAGCAGAAGAGGAACTTGAGTTGTTACATCAAATGATGATAGAAGACCCTGAGAGAGCAACCATTTATATAAAAGAGGTACTCAAACAGAGGAAAGCAAGAAGAGCGTCCCAAGTCAATAATAAAGGGATAACAGATGCAGTAGCAGAACTCAATAAGATGCAAGGATTTAATGAGGAGACCATCAATCTCAATGGAATGGTAATGTTTACCGGGGAGGAAGAATTGGAAGATTAATACAACAGTTTCAACAGTTTCAACGTTGAAGAGGTTGGAGAGGTTGAAAGCGCGGGGGAAGATAATGGCAGAATTCATTGATATGATAGATGGATATAAGATATAAAAAGGGTTAAGAGGTTATGTAGTCAGCAATGTAAATGGTAAATATGAAAATCATGGACATTTCCAGAAATTATCAACTTGCTATATAATGATAAGACTCATCAGAAAAAATACTATTCCTAAAAGTCCATACTTAATCGAGGCAGCAAGGCGAATAACTATTGACCCTAAATACAAAGAGACCCTCACTCATAAACTAAAAAAGCTCAAGAGAAAGCAGATGTATTATAATTCAAATAAGGGGGTGTGGCGATGATACCAGATTTAGTAACTAAGAAGAGCCTACCTGAAATCGTTGGAAAAGGGTATAAGACATTTTGGAACTCAAGACATAGATATAGAGTATTAAAGGGAGGGCGTGGAAGCAAGAAATCAACCACAGCATCTCTTTGGTTTCCGTATAATATGATGAAATATTGGCATAAATATGGACTTAAACCACATACCTTGGTTATTAGACGATATTATAATACTCATAAGGACTCAACCTATGCTCAGTTAAAATGGTCAATCAATCGTCTTGGAGTTGCTCATCTATGGAAAGCAATCAAGTCACCACTGGAATTGACTTATATACCGAGCGGTCAAAAGATAATGTTCAGAGGTCTTGACGACCCTCAATCAATCACATCAATCACGGTAGAGGATGGTTATCTATGTTGGACGTGGTGGGAGGAGGCATTCCAATGCACAAATGAAGATGATTTTAACAAGGTAGATTTATCCATTAGGGGAGAGATGCCAAAACCATTATTCAAGCAGCATACCTTAACCTTTAACCCTTGGTCAGATAAGATATGGTTAAAGAGACGATTCTTTGATAAGGTAGGTTCTGACGGAACTAATGAGGAAGAAGATATATTAGCAATAACCAGGAATTTCGATTGTAATGAATTTCTTGGTGAGGACGACTTAAAGATATTCGAGCAGATGAAAAAGAATAACCCCAGACGATATAGTATAGAGGGTGAAGGTAATTGGGGTATAGCTGAGGGTCTGATATTTGAGAATTGGCAGGAACTTGAATTTGATATTGAGGCAATGAAGAGGTCACTTGATACTTATGACCGACCGAAGTACAAGCAATTATTTGGAATGGACTTTGGTTATACCAATGACCCAACTGCATTTATAGCATTGATGGTAGATGAAAAGAATAAGGAAATATTTATCTTCGATGAGATATACAAGACCTATATGAAGAATGAGCATATCAGAGATGCTATAAAGTATAAAGGGTATGATAATCAGAGGATAGCGGCAGACTCATCAGCACCGAAAGATATTGATACCCTAAAAGATATGGGACTGCATCGTATATATGGAGCAAAGAAACCAAAAGGCTCAGTCAACTCAGGTATCCAAAAGTTACAAGACTATAAGATATACGTTCACCCTCGATGTACCAATACAATCGTAGAATTAAGTAACTATGTATGGCAACCAGATAGAGATACCGGTAAACCGAGCAATGAGCCGATGGATGAATATAACCATTTAATGGATGCTTTGAGATATGCCACATTTGAACTCGGAAGAAGTAATTTCAGTTGGTAGGCGAAAAA
>JAKPKF010000131.1 GCA_029553845.1 bacterium
CCTTCTTGGGGGTCTATATTACCTCCCTTAGCAAATTGGTCCTCAAGTGAAACTCTTGGTTCTTTCTCATCAGGAGAATCATAACCCATTGCCCAAGCATATTGCTCTTGACTAATGATACCAGCCTTATACAATAAGTCAAGGTTCTGTATCTTATACTGAAGACCTTGTTGGATTTTAACTTCATCAGAAACTGTAGAAGTTCCCCAATCAATCTTCATTCCCTTATTATTAAAGCCTGCCAAACGCAGTTCTAGAGAATAAAGTCGGTCCAATACATAAGCTACAAGCATTTGGATATTTTTTAACTGGCTAATCATCTTAGACAGCATTATACCAGTTGCACCTTCACCAGTAGTAGATGATACCCCAATGATAGAGCCATTAACTCCCAACCCATTTGCTACAGATTGTTGGTTCATATTCCAAGGCTTCTCGATATTACCGAGCTCCTTAGTAGTAGAATTTAGTTTGAATTCATGGTCATCTATGTAACCAGCAACTACTCCATCCTTCATACCCTCTTTAACATTACGTTTAAGGATATTGAGTTCATGGTATAATCTGGATTCATAAGATTTGATACTCTCATTTGGCCTTTGTGGAGATTTCTGCATCTTAGCTTCTAAGAAACCAACCATACCACAAATCTCCATGATATGTTTGAAGTTAATCTTCATATCATTTTGTCCTTTGAGAGAATCCAATGCAGGCATAAATGGAGGAACTCCATAAGGTTCATCGGTATCATTGAACATACCAACATAGAAGTAGGTTTCTGGGTTAAGCTTAATGTAATCTTGTTGCTTAACAAAGAAATTTATATTCTTTTGGTAAGGAGCATACACCCCATTTAATTCACGTTTAAACTTGATATGCTCTGGCTTAAGGAATAATACAGTAGCCAAACCATCAAGCTTGTCATTTGGTACGCCTTCTACAGATATTGCCCCACTTACAAGAAGTTGAACAATCATTTTATTAACTAAACCATCTATACCAGCAGTATATCTGGTCCATCCCTTGGTGGCTTTCTTAAGATGTTCTCTCATCTTTGAAGCCTCTTCATCGGTATTATTAGGGAAAGTTACTGTATGACTGGTGTTAGCTAACTTAAACATATCTTGCAATGCAATGCCCATATCAGGATTTACCTTATATAAATCCCGAATTAAAGGTATCACATCAACACGAAAAGAGGGTTCAACTAATTTAGTCAACCCTTGTAATGATGTAATTAAGTTATCGCTATCATCGTCAACTGAAACCCTACCAGGCGAAATCGATGTGGCAGGCTTCTCCTCTTTATTAGAGGATGTACCATTCTTGGGAGGGTCCTTCTTACGTCCCCAACCCCAACTAAAATTGAAGTACTTTTTCATCTTGGTTGTACGATTACGTTAGTTTTTCCTTTCCTTATGTGATTACATATTGCTTTTCCAAAGATATCATCATCGGCATATACATCTCCTTCAAGGTCTACATCTAC
The DNA here is from genome assembly GCA_029553845.1 of bacterium. Next base: position 1,490 of record JAKPKF010000131.1, read on the forward strand.
AGCTGAATTGTTAGCCCTATGTTTACCCATTGCAACAGGTCTACCTAAACCATCATAAATGAAGGTATAAGCTTCTTGTACAAAGAATGGGTCCTTAATGATTACGTGATCTAATCGAATATCTTCTTCCAAGTTTTCTATTATCACTGAACGATTCTTTTGGGTGGTTAACCAACCAGGGGATTTATCCATTTCAGGTCTACTTTTACCTTTTTTCTTTAGCATCTTCTGGTAGTAGTAAAGGTTAGGGTAGCCTTCGTCTTGAAGCTTAGAAGTTACTGATAAACCAACGTCATTGGATTCTGGAGCTATTATTGCCCAGTTAAACAACTTCCCAGTATCACCAAGTAACTTAGCATAAGCTCCCACTGCCATTCTTCCCTTATATACTACTTGTTCTTCTCCTAGCTTATCCATACAAGTAAATGAAGAGTAGTCAGAAGCTCTACCAGTTGAAACGTCTGCACCAATGAAATATTCTTTATCTGATTCGGGTTCACAGAATTGTCGGTATTGACCATTAAATCTCTTCTTAATAACTGGGTAATCACTAAGGCAGTCTTCGATAGCTTTAATATCGGCTAAGTCGAAGACTGTATTACCAGATGATAAGAAGTCACCATCAATTTCTTGTGCAGTTCGTTTTGCTCCCAAAGCAGAAGACATTTGGTTATACCAATTGATATCTCGTTCTGGGTGCATTTGCCAGTATAATCGAATTGGGTTAAAAGGATTACCTCCTGCAATGGCATCTACCCAAGTTGAGTGATAGAAATTACCAACTCCATAGGGAGTGGAATTGACGATGGCAGCTCCACCAGTGGAAAGAGTAGGGAATGCAGCAGCCCAAATTTGAGCAGCCCATCTTACTACTGCTGCCTCGTCAATTACCAGAAGAGAAAGGGATTCCGAACGACCGGCTTCGGATGATGTCGGAATTGATTCAATAAATGACCCATTATCAAATTCTATCATGGAAGCAGAACCGTATTCTCCAGCTCTACCATTGATTATGGGAGTTTGAAGGTACCATGGAAGATTCTTGTACATGAACTTAATCTTCTTAAGCACCTTCTTAGCAGTTGTGTCTTTGATAGAGATAATGTTTATCTTTTTGTTGGGATGGTACATCGCCAACCAAAGACAGTACATTGAAATAAGTTCTGTAATTCCTGCCTGACGGAATTTGAGAATGATATTGAATCGTTGGGCAATGAAATTGTAGAGAACTGATTTCTGAAATGGGTATAAATCAAATCTTACCTTTCCTCTTACTGGATGTATCACATAGCAAAAAAGGCTAAAAAAGAAAACATCACTAGAAACTCGGGATAGGTTTGATAGCTCCTCCCGAGTTAATGTAGTTCTAGTTTCTGAGATAGTCTTTGCCATTACTTAAAAGTTATACGTTATTTGAAATTCGATGTCAGTACCTATACCAGATTTTATCTTTGGGTAGTAAAAGGTATTGACTCCGAATTTGTAATTAAATCTCTTAGTCTTGATTGAAAGACCAGCTCCCATATCGAAGAGATTATTGAAAGGTCTGTATTTGCCATAGACGTATGGACTAAGTGATAACCTTGCAACTTTCTTTCGAGTTAATTGACCTTCATACCAGTTGTAGTTGTACTTATCTAAGTCGATTGGGAATAGTCTAGTTGAATAAGTGTTAGTCTCCTTATTGAACAGACTTAAGTTCAACTTATCTTTCTTCAAAACAATTTGAACCAGGGAATCTTGGTTACTGATAACTGGCTGCCTTAGTATGGAATCAGGAAAGAGAGTTGGCTGCTTATTACCATGAACTAAGATTTTACCTGGTTCAACTTTTTCTGAGTACTTCTTCTCTGGTTTGAAGGGTTTCTCTGTGTATACTGTATCTGGGATTTCATTGACCGCTAGTTCCAGGGAATCAACCTCTCGAGAAAGTTTGTAATTCCTGAAGCAAAGGTAAATAGTAAATCCTAGAAGTACAATGAACAAGGCATTCTTTAAATTCTTCATGGTTCAAAATTTTAGGAAAGTTCGTACACGCTAAGGATACTATCTAATCGGTAATCGCTTAGCGATTACCTTTATCGAACGAAGTGAGATAATATCCAAATATACTACTTACGATATGATATATGAATAGCTATATATACGCAGATAAATATATAGATATATATACGTAGTATATTATA
>JAKPKF010000134.1 GCA_029553845.1 bacterium
TATCTATCTGGAATGGAAGTCTAGAGGTGTCATTAAGGACAAATTAGAACTGATCAAGAAGCTTGCGAGTGTTGGGATCAGTGAAGATTCCATAGCGGAAAGTCTCGGCATCGCTCTTCGAACATTCCAAAAAATGAAGAGTGAGAGAAGTGATGTAAGCCTTGCCTTTGAGAGCGGTAAGAACCTTTTAAAGGATTCCATGATCGCGAACATCATTAAACGTGCTAACGGGGGAAAAACCATCGATGAAGACCAATACATCGAAGAAACACCTCGAGGCACAAGAAAGCGGATCATCAAGCACACCAAAGAGCATTTGCCAGATATCAGTGCCGCGAAGTTCATTCTCGCTATCTATTTTGGAAAAGATTATAGCGACAAGAAGTTTGAACTTGATCTTGCAGAAAAACGATTAGAAAAACAAAACGAGGAATGGATTAATGGAGATAGTAAACAAGAAGATTAGTGATCTGCGTGAATACGAGAATAATCCCCGGAATAATGAAGCGGCAGTGGAAGCTGTCGCCAATTCAATAAAAGAGTTTGGCTTTAAAGTGCCGATCATTGTCACAAAAGATAATGTAATCATTGCCGGACACACAAGATATAAGGCCAGTCATCGAATCGGACTCCAGGAAGTTCCATGCATTGTCGCTGACGAATTAAGCGAAGAACAAATCAAAGCCTTTCGACTGGTTGATAATAAAACAAGCGAACTGGCCACTTGGGATTTAGAGAAACTGGAAGAAGAACTAGCTGAATTAAATCTCGACATGAGTATCTTCGGATTCGAACATCAACTAACAGATGAAGACAATGAAGAAACGCATGAGGATGACTTCGACATCGATAAAGTGTTAAGTGACGAACCATTCTCTCAATTTGGTGACCTTTACCTTCTTGGCCGTCATAAAGTCTTATGTGGCGATTCCACTAAAATTGAAGACTTTGAAAGAGTGCTTGATGGTGAAGTAATAGACCTTATCGTCACTGATCCACCGTATAACGTGAACGTCGGTGCAAAAGGTGATACGAACGATGTCTTTGATAATCGTAAGATTCTTAATGACCATATGGATAGCGATGATTTTGTCGAATTCCTTAGCAAATCCTTTACGAATATCGAGAAATCACTCAAAAAGGGCGGTGCGGCTTATGTGTTCCATGTTTCATCTTCGCTTGTTGAATTTGATATGGCACTTCGAAAAGTAAACCTTAAGCCAAGGCAACAACTCATCTGGAACAAGAATACATTTGTATTAGGTCGTCAAGACTACCAATGGAAGCATGAGGCCATCTATTATTCATTTAAGGAAGGTGAAGCACACTATTTCATTAATGACCGTACTCAGTCGACAGTCATCGATACGCCATATCTAGATTTCAAAGCGATGAAAAAAGACGAACTCGTCACCTTGCTTGAAGATATTTATTCGAAGACCATTCCAACAGTAATCAATGAGAATAAACTGAATTGATACCATTTTCTTGTACTTTATGTTCTTTGTATTTATTGTATCATTTATTGATTCATGAGTCTATATTGTATAGGAGAATATCGTCCTAATGTCAACTTAATCCTTTCGTGATTATACCAATAGATATATTCATCTATGGTTCTTATTAAGTCAGATAATGATTTAACCTTTTGTAAATAGATGGTTTCACATTTAAGTGTTCCAAAGAAACTTTCAACCACTGCATTGTCATAGGCATTGCCTCTAGCGCTCATAGATTGAGTAAATGATGATTTCTTAAGGTAATTACGATATTTAGGTGATTGGTATAGAATACTTTGATCCGAGTGTATGAGAAGCTTTGATAAGTCTTCATTTGGGTTGATTGATTTCTTCAGTGTCTTTAAGATTAAATCTTGATTCTGACTTCTAGATATTTGATAACCTTTGACTTCGCCATTGTGAAGATCTTGTATCACAGACAGATATAAACGTTTACGATTAAATCTAAACTCTGATACGTCAGTCACCCATGCGATATTAGGTTCATCTTTTTTAAAGTCTCTCTTAAGTAGATTGGGTGTAATTTTGTTTGATATTTGAGAGATATAGCAATATCTCTTTTTTCTTACCTTACAGACGATGTGTAGCTCTTTCATAAGCTTCACAACCGTCTTATACGCTATTTTGACCTCATAGAAGTTTTGAAGTGCTAACTTGATACGTCTATAACCATAAGTTTTATTACTTGCTTCAAAGATTTCTGAAATGAGTAATTTAATTTCATGGTACTTATCAACTTCCTTACGATGCTCATAATAGTAATACACTGACTTAGGTAACCTTGATATTTCAAGTAGGTCTTTTAATGCATATTTTCGCCTTAGTTCCTTGACTACTTGGTATTTTTGTTTGTTCGTTCCTGTTTTTGAACTAAGGCGATAAGTTTTTTTGTGTATTCAAGTTCCATTTCTAGGTGTTTAACTTTGAGTTCAAGATTTTGTTCAACCTCTTTGTATGGCTTATGGAATTGTCTCACTGGATTCTTACGGTAATCTTTAAGTGTTTGAAAGAAACGATCTTTACCATAAAGTCTATACTGATAAACCCATCTTGCAGGCAATGTATCATTTAGACTCCCCGATGTTAAATACATATCATATTTACGCGCTGATTGGCTGTATGAGAGTTCATTTTCAATGATGTCTAAAACGACCTTTAATTTGAATTCTCCGCTCCATAGTCTATTCTTTTTCTTTTTATCCTTCATATGATGCTTCTGCATATACTTGTATTATAACAAAGTACAACTTTTTGGTATCAGTTCAAATTGTCACATACGAGCAAAATTTTGAATTGTTAATTCCAACAAAAGATGGGTACACATTTACTGGTTGGTACATTGGCCTAGATGAAGTCGAAAATGGTATTTGGAAAACCTTAAATAATGTAGACCTAAAGGCAAGATGGCTAGTAAATAAGGGTTATTATCAATTCGGTTCTTACCCACAAAGCATAGTTACCGATACTACTCTATTATCAAATTTAAATTCTGCTCGTGGTACACTTCCAACCTCCGCTAATAGTCGAGCCTGGACAAGTTACGGATATTATATTAGTAGTAGTTCAGCCACCTCCTATATGTGGTATATCGATATTACGAATGAAACTGATGAATATCGCGGCGTTTATTTCACGAGCTATCGGCCGTTTTCCATAGGCGGTTCATCCTCAACCTCATATAGTTATCAAGATGATAATGGCTATACGACAAGTTCGGTCTATTGGTTTAAATATGAACCGATTACCTGGCGAGTCCTTGATGTTCAAGGCAGTAGTGCCTTCTTAATGGCCGATCTCGTCCTCGACTCCCAAGATTATCATTATTCGACTTCCAATCGAACCATCGGTGGGAGTACCGTCTACGCAAACAACTATAAAGAATCGCATATTCGTTCATGGCTAAATAGTAACTTCTATAACACAGCCTTTACAGCCGCAGAAAAGGCAAGAATTCAAACAACAACAGTTGATAAT
>JAKPKF010000176.1 GCA_029553845.1 bacterium
GATAATAATCCTTTAAACCCTTCTTCAAATAACTGACAAAAATATGCCAGAAAAATTAAAGAAGTTGCTGCTATTACTATAAGAACTGAAATTGGATTAAATGAAATACATGCAGCAATTATAATCGAGATTGAAATTATAAGAGGAATCATTTTTAAAATATAAGTCAATCTTTTCATTTTTTAAAATTGTCTCCTATTAATTTACTTAAGGTTTCAGATTTCCCAGTTATCTTCATCGAATGGTTTGTCTTTCTTAACCATGGAAACACAACCACCATCCATATAAAAAGTATAATTATCATATCTATTTCTGATGGTATGTTCTTTTCCTGACCAAAAATCTTTAATTCTCATGATTAAGTAGTCTTTTACTGCTTCGTTTTTCAACCACTCAATAGCATTTCTTTTAAAAAAGAATGTTTTGCTAAATCCATTTGAGTAGTAACTAACTTCTACTTGGTATCGTGTAAAATTCATAAGTTCTCCCATAGAAAATAAAAAATGGTGGGGGAGGACGGATTCGAACCATCAAGCCCGAAGGCGGCGGATTTACAGTCCGTTGAGCTCAACCATACTGCTCGACTCCCCCACACATTTTATTCTACTTTTTTCCTTTTGAAGTCTTCTATAACTTCCCTTGTTGCAATCATTCCTCCCCGGATAAATGCAGCTTCAATAATAAGTCTCTCACCTGCATCTGTTATTCCATTTTCCGAGCAGAATTTTGTTGCCTCCTGTCTCAGTATGTTTACAACTCTATCACTCGACATATTTAATTTATTCCTCCAAAAACTGTTTTGGAACTATAATCAAATTAAGTCCTCCTGAAGCTTTAGATGCCCCAGATGAACAGATTAGAGGAGCACCAACGATATCTGAAAATAGAAACATCTGATCTATCCATGATTCTCTTTGGAGTCCCCAAAATTCACCACCGCTTATAGTAACGGCGATTACATTTACATTCATCATACGATAGACTTCGGCAATTGCAGTATGAAGAACTTCTCTACATATTACAACACCTAATCGTATGTTATTGATATCAATTGCTCTTAACACAGGAGAAACTTTTGAGTTTTCTTCTGTAAAGATTGAAATTTTTTCTCTGTAACCATATACTTCTTTATTAGAACATACAGCTACTTGAGTATATCCTTCATAGTTTCTTCCCAAACCAACAATATTTATCGTATCTGGTTTGAGTCCCTGCATGAAAGAAAATAGTCTATCCTGAGATATATGGTACTCAGGGTAAACACAAATATTTTTCCATTTAACTGGAAAAGTACTAAACTCAAGAATTGATTGAAATTTCTTTTTCATTTACAATCCTTTTCTTCTATGAACCTCTGACATCTTACTCCAGTCGAGAAGGGATCTTCCAACTTTTGCATTACGTTGACCATCAAGCATTACTGCGTCCGCTGTGAAGTCAACAGTGAATTTGTTAACAATTGAACTTCCGATCCCCACCATATCATAGGGAGCATCTGCTCTGTTGAAGAGTTTGAGTTTTTCTTCATCAAACCCTCCAGATACGACTATCTTCAAATCCTTGAGTCCAAGTTCATCGAATGTTTCTCTGGCCATTTTCACCAAAGGATAATTGACACCAAATAATAGATGAGGACTCAAAGATTTGTCGATCAAGGATCCAGAGGTATCAAATCTAACACCAAACACTTTTCCTTTTCCAGATCCAATGACATGGTAGAGTTCATGACGATAATCTCGTAGAAGTCTTTTGCATTCATCAATATTATCATATCGTACGCGGGATCTTCCTCCCATCTGATATCTATGTAGAAATGCAGTGATAACTTTCAGAGAAGTCCCAATGCAATCATTGTCCCAGTCAACAAGAATAACTCTGTTGATAGATGGATCAATGATTTCATCAAACTTCAATGCTGCTTGTGCTGTGTCTCCCCAGTATGCTGCAATGAGAAGATGGGGAATAGTTCCGATTCCATTGTATCCCCAATATTCTCCATTGGCATCTGTGGACATAGCTTTTGCTCCACCAACTACACATGCAGCTCCATCAGGAGCCTGACTTGCATAATGCCTGAAGCGAGCAGGGAAGAACAACAGGGACTGGTTATCCTTCAGGTGTGATGTTGCTCTGCGAACGCTTGTAGCGACTGCAGACATCTGTGCAAG
>JAKPKF010000209.1 GCA_029553845.1 bacterium
CTCTTTCATCTTCTCCGTCTGCAGTAGCATCCCGTTTGGTGCTAAGACAATCAGCCCAAGGGAAGGCATCCTCACCATCGTCCTGTCGCTCCGTAGAACCTCCGAGGTCGTCAAATTCCTCTGGTAGACTCTCCCCATCTGGAACGCTGTCAAGATCATCAATACTGCTATTAGAAGTATCAGTCCGCAATCCTTTCGTGAAAATTTCACCACAGTTCTCCTCCTCTGGCTCATCGAGCCACTGTTTGAATTCTTCTTCGCTTAGTTGGTATAGTGATTTCTTGATGGGTGGGAACTTGATTGGGTCTAGCTTCTCGGGCGGTCTCTTCGCTAGTTCTCTCTTCTCTTTATTGTAGAGAGACCATGAGATAGATGCTATCTTGCAGTAATCTAGTAGCATCTCTTCGAGGGCTTCTCGCTCTAGTGCCTTGAGGTACTCTCGGCAAGATGAGCAGCTTGTTGTATAACTGGTGATTGCTGTAGGAGTATCTATGTTGTTGAAGTATACTACGTGAGCATTACCTGCCTTGTCTACGAAGGATATACTTTCTTTCTTCGAGAACAATACTGTCCTCACTTCCTTGTGACTGCACGTTATACACATAGTTGTAATCTCAATATTGACATAGTTCTTCACCGAGTGGTGAATCGTCTCCTTCTTACCGACTGTCGTCTTCGACGGCACAATGTTAAGAAGAGAAGAGGCCTTCTCTTTGACGCCTGGCTTCGACAGAAGCTCACGGAGCATATCATTGAGTTGTTGTTCGGGAGTTTTGATTTCATCTGTCATATCTCCCCTCCTGCTGATTCTTAGCGGCACGATAGCAGATATAGCAGAGTTTAGCATCTGGCTTCTTAGCGACCAGATTCTTCTTAAGATTCTTACCACATACTGCACAACGCTTGTTACTCATCTCTCGATGAGTATAAGGCTTCCTAGCCATGGTTTATCCTCCTATTTTAATATAGTCTTCCTTATCATTTCTTTTATACTTCTGTCCTTTACCAGTACCAAGTCCTACTCCAAATAATACATGGCATGACTCACACATTAGTGTCCAAGAACCATAGATAGTCCTGCCATCAATAAGATAGAAAGGTTTCTTGAGTCCACAGACATCACAGTTGTAGTGACTGAAATGTGCTTTCTCTCCAATCTTCATAATATCACCTCCCTCTTGATGAGTCGTATGTTATCCATTTCAACTTCATGGGTAATTATACCACAAAAATACGTAGTTGTCAACCGTTTTACAGGTAAAATGACGTAGTCATTTCATTTTGCCTTCGGTGAAAATTTCACCGTAGTTAATCATGATACTTACGTTCTGGGTCTATTCTATCCTCTATACTCAGTAAGCTCTCCTCTGGATTCTTCTCTCGCTCAGCTGCTACCATAGCCCAGAACTGTTGAGAGTCTGCTATGTTTAAGCTAGTAGGATTCATAACATTATCTATATCTTCTTGAGTAACCAACGCTGGAGCATATTTCCTACCTATATTATTTGCCTGCTCAGTAATCTTAGCATCATCTTCGAAGGCGTTCTTTATAGTCCTTACTCGTCTATCAGTTGGCTCAAGCTGAGCTACTGTGTACCTGTTCACTTGTAGCCATTCATATGCCTCTTCTATTGTCTCTGGAATTGGTATACTATACTTACTCCAGAACATATCGGACGTTAGTTCTACCATCAGCCTACAGAGGTCTGACATACTGTCTACACTCGTCCCTAGATGTTCTATCCCGTTTATAATCTGTACTATCTTCCTTACATCTACCCAACCTTGTAGATTATAGTTCTTCTCGCCTGTGCCTCTCTGCCTTCTAATCCTAGTCCTCATAACTGCCTCCTATTAGTTATTTAAATACATTATACCATATAATAACATAGTTTTCAATATAAATCGACATAGTTATGTTTGCACCCTATAGAACGCACGAATGTATTGTGTATGCTATGTCCTATGTCACTATGTACCTCCCGCCCGTTCATATACCCATTCATTAGTACGAGTGTAGTGGTACAATCATAGTAGTTTTGTTTCTTTTT
>JAKPKF010000220.1 GCA_029553845.1 bacterium
CAGGCACTTCAGAAAGAAATCTATACTCAAGGGGAAAGACAACAGGTGGTTCAGAAAAGAACATATACTCAAGAGGAAAACTGACTAACAGTTCGGAAAGACTCATAAGAAGTATTGGTGGTGGGGTTGTATCTTCGGAAAGAGGTATTTATACAACTTCAGGTGCAAGTGAATCAGAGAGGGGTATTTACTCTTTAGGAAAGCCCAATCCTGTTGCTATACCTTTTTATCAGGGAAAGAATGAAAAGAAGTATTCGGTTAAGATTTATGACAGAGCAGGAACAACCTTTAAGGGAAACTACGACCCGATAGGTGGATATGCTTTTACAAAGACTATTAATGGTGGTGTTGGTGCTTTGTCAATAACCTTACCAAGAAAGTTTGATAACTTCGGGCTTGGAGAGGATGTCAATTTACTAGACGAAATACAAGTATGGGTTCAGGATAAAGACACAAGTGGTAAGAAAATATATTCTGGGTATGTATCAAGTATTACAAGCTTCATAGACGGAAGTAATCAAGGAATAAAACTAGATGTGCTAGGATATGTAAGTAGACTTGCTTTCACGCTAGACTGGAATGGTACTGATATATCAATGGTTAGAAACTCTTTGACTGCTGGTGAGTTGGTTAAAGATGTGATTGATAAGTATAGAAGTACAGTAAGTGAAGAGAGAATTAATTATGGGACTGGTACAATAGACATTACAGGGAGTGATATCTCGTATACTTCTAGTGCTAAGAGTTGTTTAGAAACAATTGAGAGAGCAAGGGAAATGGCTGGTGCAACTTGGTACTGGTATGTAGACGCTGATAATGTGTTTTACTTTAGAGAGTATGCAACAACGCCTACTCACTTGTTTACTTTTGGAAAGGATATTTCCTCTTTAGAAATAACGAGAAGTGCTGATAACATTAAGAATGAGTTTATATTCTGGAATGGCTTAATGGCTGATGATACTAACTTCATAAGCAATAGATACTACAATACTACTTCTATCAATTCATACTGGAATAGGTTTGAGGCTAATACTGATGGTAGAGTAACGACTTCTGCTGGAGCAGACGCACTAGGGGGTTCGTATATTAATGCTTACAAGAATCCTAATGTGTCTATGAGGTTTGAAGTAAAGGATAATAATTTGGGTGCTGGTTATGACATAGAAAGTATAGAGCCAGGACACACTTGTAAGATACTCAACTTAAACGATTCCGACGTGGCTGGTGATAACATGGTAATAACTTCTGTGCAATATACGCCAGAAAAGGTTATAATTTATGTAAGTGATTTAAGAGAAATGACAGGTAGGAGTTTGACTAATTTAAGAAGACAACTTGACAGCACAGTTTATGGCGACAGACCAACTAAATTAACTTCTAAAGCAATAACATAATGGTAATGCTTGAAACTCTAAAAAGATATCTGGGAAATGGGTGGGTAGAAGCCGACGAAACTTGGACTTATG
>JAKPKF010000226.1 GCA_029553845.1 bacterium
ACGGGGTCAACTCTTGACAGGGTGACCGAGAATTTTGAATAGGGGATCAATTTATTGCCTTTTGCATTTTCTCCTGGGTTCTTTTTTCAACTTCACTCTGTTATACAATTAGAGAAAATCAAGGTTCTGGTTACACTACCACATAATTACCATAGAGGTTTTGTTATTTTTGTAGGGTATATCCACCGGGATTCTTCATCACGTCGTCATCAGTACCCGCTGTTTCCAATATTTCATAAGATTATAACCAATGCACATCAGGGTGAACTCAGCACGAACCTTTTTCAACCCCCTAAGCAGAAAATCCTTGTATCCAAGATTCTTCTTGAAATGACCAAAAACCGGTTCCACTGTATACATCCGCTTTCTGTATCTTTGTCTCCCTTTTTTGCTCGATAATCTCAACCTCATCTGTTCTCGATATTCTTCCCGCTTCTCACGCGCTACTGTCCGATAAACCGCAGTCGTGCATTTGTTCCGCATACAACAGTCCTTACATGATATCCCTCTATAAATCCATTGCTTCCGCCTAATCACTCCTTCAGTGTCTCGCTCTTTGTAAAAACATAATTGCTTCCCTTCAGGACACCAATAAACATCTCTTTCTTTATCATACCTGAAATTTTCTAGATCATACCTGTTCATCTCTTTCTTATATTCTCCCCTATCTTTTAATGCAAAGTATTGATCCGGAATATATCCTACAATCCCAGATTTTTCCAGCGCTTCGTAATTGTCATAACTCGAATATCCACTATCAGCAGCAACCTCTTTTATCTCTTCCCCTGTTATCTCTTCTGCCTTCCTTACCATCGGCAATAATTGATTTCGGTCATTCGCATCATTCACTACATCTACACCTACTATTACTTGACCTTCTGTCACCGCTACCTGACAGTTATATCCAGGCCTAATCTGTCCCTGCCCGTCTTTCATAAACTTGCTGTCTATATCAGTAAAATTCTTCCTCTCTTTTTCATCCTTCAACATCTTCTTGACTTCTCGTATCTTTTCTATTAACCTCTCCTTCTTCCGTAATCCCTCCGGCAATTCATCCCCTCGTCTATCTCCATATTCTTCATCTTCCTTCGCTTCTATCTCTTCTGCTTCCTTCATTATCTCCTTTATCTGTCTCTCTACTTCTTTCTCCCACTTCTCATATCCCGCCTTATCCTTGCTCCTCCTCGCCGCCGCATTAGCTCGCATCTTCGTACCATCTATGTTAATACTTCCTACTTTTATCATCCCTATCTCATAACAAATACGGACTACCTCCCCAAAGTATCTCTCTATCTCTTTTATGTTGTTTTTCCGAAAATCATTGATCGTCCGAAAATCTGGCTTATACATCTCTCCAAGATACATATATGCCGTATCACTTTCACACCTCTCCGCTATCTTCCTCCCACTCCGCACACCTGTCGCATATCCGTAAAATAAAAGCTTTAACAGTATCTTGGGATGATAAGTGTGTTGCCCCATTTCACTATACTTATCCTCTATCTCCCTTGTATCTAATCCTTCTACCACTTCATACACCACCCGCGCTAAATGTCCCTCAGGAATATAGTCCTCTAAACTGGGTGGCAATAAATG
>JAKPKF010000233.1 GCA_029553845.1 bacterium
TGATCCAGAAGATCCGGTTGTAAAACCAACGAGTATCGTTCTTTCTTATACTAATGATACCGTAGAAGTAGGTTGGAAATTACAATTTAGTGCAACAGTATATCCAGAAGGAGCAAGCCAGAATGTAACTTGGCATTCTCGAAAAGAAGAAGTTGCTACTGTTGACGCGAAAGGTTATGTAACAGGAGTTTCAGAAGGAACAACATATATTTATGCAGTTTCTGTAGAATACCCTGATGTTCAAAGTGATTATCAAAAAGTAACTGTTACTCCTGACTCAAGTGCAGGAATTGTATATCCAGATATGCAAGGATATGTCATTAAGATTATGAACGCATCTTCAGCTTTAATTTCTAATGACCCATTCTTAGATGGTTATACACAACAAAACAAGATATTCAAGCAACAAGCTTGGACAGAAGTAAAACAAGACTATAACTGTGATATTCAAGTAGTGGCTTATCCAGATGAAGCTCCTTGGGGACAAGATCGTATTAACTGGATTAACGCTCAAGCAGAAGCAGGAACAGCTCAAGCAGACTTCTATATTATTTCAAGCACTTGGCTATATCAGTTCGCCCAAGCAGGTTCAGCTCACGATGCAACGGATTATTATGCAAAATGGGGTAAGAATGCGATGCAAATTTCTGAAAAAGCATCTGCTACTTACAAAAAGAGACTCTATGCCTTATCAACAGGTATTGATGAAACAAGAAATTATGTTGATATCGGCTTATTCTATAACTATGGTTGGGTAAAGAAACTGAATGTAAAGTCACCAGCCGAAATTTTCAACGAAGGAAATTGGACATATTCTGCATTTAAACAATGGGCAAATGATGTTCAAGCATTATTGGGTGCTGGTGAATTTGCCTTAGCAGGACATCCTTATTATTATTGGTTAGGTATGACAAATGCTGCTGGTGTAAAAATTCTCGATGTTCAAGCAGTTAAAAATAATATTTTATCTGTAAGACCTAAACAAGCAGCAATTGCCTTAAGAGAATTGGTTGTTGCGGGTTCATTTGATAGAGCTTATACTTGGGCAGAATCAAGTGGAGCGTTTGTTGAGGGTAAAGCCGTTATGACCTCTGGTTGTTGGTGGTTTATTCGTGACTCAGGACGTTGGCCAGCAAATTTATGGGGTGAAGGCAATACTGAATTTGGTTATGTACCTTTCCCAAGACCTGATGATGTTAGTTTAGAGAATGTTCGTCTTGCTGAAACAGGAACACAATTATATTTAATGGCTTCTCAAAGGGATGCTGAACATA
>JAKPKF010000260.1 GCA_029553845.1 bacterium
TACTAAATACCCATCAGCAATGGGCTCTCTGTTGTTTAGCTCGTAATCAAAGGCACTACCAAACCCATGCTCATAGACTATGACCTTCTTACCTAACAAGTGTAGTTTAGCTACCTCATTTGGGAAAGCCCAATCACTCCATAAGAACACCACATCGGCCTCAAGTAGACTGCTACCTCCCATAGGGTATTGCCAAAAGTCGTGATGATTGTATACAAAGTATCTCATTTGTTAATAGGTTTAATTTTCTTCTTTTGTTTAACCTTTTGCTTTTTGGTAATTCTCAAAATAACTTCGCTACCAACTGTTACCCATTCTATACTTCCAAACATTCTAGCAAACTCCTCTAGCTTAGCCTTAGAGTACTTGTTTACATTAACTTCAAAATTAAGATTGCTATCCTTTTCTAATACTTCAACCTCTTGTGGTGGTAAAAAGAATATAATAGCCACTTCGTACCTTGCCACTCTGCACATCTCACTAATAGCCTTCTCGTAGTAATCTAAATGCTCCAATATATGCCTTGCGGTTACTATGTCAAAGCTCTTGTCCTTGTATGGTAAGGCCTCAATGCTTCCCAAATCACAGTCTATTCCAAAGGTCTTAGCCTCATCTACTAATCCCTGACAAGAATCTATACCCTTGTATTTAACTGGTATTAACTTCTTCTTGTACTCAAAGTAATCTAAACAAGTTCCACAAGCACAATCCAATACACTGTCATAACCCCTTACAAGGTCAGTTAGTATAGAGCGAGAAAAAGACCCCTCGCTTGTAAGCCAACTTCTAAAATCGCTCCTTGTATAATTATCATCCCACCAGCTCATAGGTCGTTTTTATGTGATAAAGTAGCAAAATTAATTATATCATTGTGCCATTGGTTATCCCCTATTGTTCCTATACTTAAATCAGCCTCTCTAGCACATATAGGAAAGCTTAACTGATCCTGATAGGTATATTTATTATTGTGCCTCCACCATAGCTTATTGAACTTTTTAACCTTGTCATTATGTCTTCGTATTAACAATCCACAAGCCCACAATCCACCATGTACGGGATGGCCCCCTCTTTTGTATTCCATGACCTGTTCTAGTATTGGAAGGCTCTTGTACTTGAGCATACCACGGCTAACATTAGCCTCATCATAAATACAGTCTCTATCAGGGTGCTTAAACAAGGCGATATCATTATCTCCCAACTTCTCCAAACACCACTCTTTGAAGTATGGGGTCTTTATAGTGGCACTCCCGTCTATCCAAATGCTAATATCACAATCTAATACCTGGTGTGGCATACACTTAAAATACTTAGCCCTCATTCTAGGGTGTTCTTCTGCTCTGTAAACCTTTCTAATCTCCCAGTCCTCACTCTCTAGGGTGTCGGTAAACAAGACAGGCCTTTCTACTAATGGTTGCTTCTTAGGTTTATCGTAGTCTCCGTATATTGCACTGTATATCATTGTCTTCATAGTTTTGTTATTTATTTTACATTACCGGAAAAGGATAGTCTTCTTGTAATTCTCTCACCGCTTCCTTGACTTCCTTAAACCATGCTTTTTCTATCTCCCCGGACTCTAGTATCCTTTTAGCCACCACTATGTACTCAGATAATTCACATGATGGTATACGCTCTCCTGTCCAATATGACTCTATTAGATTAGCCCAATCTACATTCCTGTTCCTATACAGACAAGCTACTTGAGGGTTAAAGGTTAAATCACACGGATAGATATTGTGCCACATTAAGAACGCGATTAACCCCAAACTTGATGTTACAAAATCACTTTCTCCTTTACTCATGGCAGTAACAAGCAAATTATATACACTATAACCCTCACATAAATTGTTGTCAATCACTAACTAATCCACTCTGGGTGAGCCTTACTCCATTCAACCACCCTCTTAATACTCTCCTCAAATCCAACTGGAGCAACCCAACCCAAATCGGCTAACTTCTTACCGCTTAGGCTGTATCGACTGTCGTGGCCTGGGCGAGTGCTATGGAAGTCCAGGTAACAATAATCCTTCCCTTCAACAACATCTCCCCTACCCATATACTTAGCTACTAACTTATACATTTGCAAATTATCCATTTCTATATCTCCTACGATGTGAACCTTGTCTTTAATAATAGGGTTCTGTAAAAGGAACAAGACAGCGTCTGCTGCATTTCTCGCATGTAACCAATGTCTCTTTCCTACATTTCCAGGTGTACCATGTATGGTCATCTTTCTACCTTCTTGTATAGCCTTCATACACAAAGGTACCAACTTCTCAGGGTCTTGCCTTTCTCCAAATATGTTCATCGTGTTACTTATCAAATATGGGAAGTCATAGGTCTTACCATAAGCCATTGTAATCATTTCTCCGGCAGCCTTACCAGCACTGTATGGATTACTTGGTCTTAATTTGTCCTCTTCTGTAAAATCATATCCCTCTGGAGCTGGTCCGTAGACTTCGTCCGTACTAAAATAAAGGAACTTCTTAAGATTCGGTTGTTTTGTTCTTGCATACTCAAGCATATTAACCGTACTCTTGGCATTGTTTACAAACACCCCTACTGGGTCTGCTATGGAAACATCTACATGACTACAAGCCGCTAAATGTGCAATATAATCAACCTCCCCTATATGCTTGTGAACCGTATTAAGGCTATCGTTTAGGTCGTGTCTAACAATCTTTGTCCTGGATAAATACTTAGGATGGTCATTTAAGGTCTCTTGTATTCTATTTAAGTCCCCAGCTCTGTCCATTTTAACCAAGCCTATGACATCCCAGTCTGTTGTCTTCATAGTATGCTCCCATAAATGGCTTCCTACAAACCCCGCCATTCCGCTCACGAGTAACCTAGTCTTCTTTTCTCCCATTTTATTTATTAATAAATTTATATGAACCCATAATTTTGTCTAACTTCCATCTTGTTTGTTTGTCTAATATCATAGAATCTCTAGCTTCTAGATACCATCCTCTTAAATCACTTCTTCCCCTAGCCTTAGCCGCACCCTTCCAATCGCAAACCATTTCCTTTATATACTTATCAGGAATTGCAATAGGCTCACTTCTTCCATAACAATAATACTGCCAGTGGTGTGGGCTTATCTTTCTATGTCTTAATATTTCTTTATTTATTCCCCTATCCCCAGTCTTAGGATATAGTTGTTCCGGTTGTTGGAACTTAAATACTTTTCTGCTTTGATATTTATTGTAAGCAATAAAATACTCTGGTCTAAACTTGTCTAAGTCATGAATAATACCTCGCCATATCAAACCAACCTTAAAACACTCTATCATTACGAACCATTTATGTCTTACTAGATACCAAAAGTGATTCATTTCTCTTTGTCAATTATCTTTTTTAATTTAGCTAATTGCTCTTCCATATCCTCTAAAGTCCACTTCTTAATCTGATTCTTAACCATATACAAATAGGCATAGTCCTCCCATCTTTTATCCTCTAGCCACTCTTTAGCCCACAAAGGATCCTCATGGAAACTTTCTATACCAAACTTGTGGTGCTTAACACAAACACAGACACCGTTTCTTAAATCCCAACGGGTCATTCTGTTTCTTCTACCTACAATGTGATGGCTATTTAATGTGGACCTTTTTTTACATACTTCGCACCTGTATCCTGCCCTTATTTTTACTGCAAGGCTCCATGCTTCGTCTAATTTTTTACCTAATTGTGCCTTGCTTAAGGTCTTGCTGGGCATTTTTGCGACCTCTCTTTGAATAAACTAATATATCTTTCTCCTCTTGTGGATTGAGAACCATAATCCCCTTTTCTAACTTAGGGGTCATTCCCTTAGCAATAATCCTCCTGTAAAGGGTAACTACTGTCATGTTATTTTCTTTTGCTATCTGTTTGACTGTCTTCATATTCCTATATTATATACTATCACAAAATTATACAAAAGAACACTATTAAGATTACCAACCAAAAGAACCATGAACAACCACCCTCTCGTGCTATCTCCCAAGCCCAGACAAGAATTGTCCAGATAATTGGTAAGATTACTGTTACAAACAAAATCGCTCCTACTATAGTCCAAAACAT
>JAKPKF010000266.1 GCA_029553845.1 bacterium
CATAGTCGCTTCAGGAGTATCCTGTGATGGCTTGAGAAACTTCTTTTTAACAAAGTCAAAGGCTGGCGGAATTACTAAACTGACTAATGCTAAAATTGCTTCGATTCCCATCTTACTTCCTCCCTTGATATGTTACTGAGTAATGATTCCCATCATGAAACCTCCCGCCCCAACAGCACTTAGGATCAAGTGATTCCCAATACTCTCCGAACTCCTCGTGGTCTTCAGTATTCATTAAATACTTTCCGTTCTTGTCGCAGAGATCAATATCAACTGCAAGACCTTCATAGTGAAGACTGTTCTTCATGTGCTTCAGTCCATCTTTGCCAAGCATAGGTTGATAGTTTCTCTCCAGCATTCTGACAAGTAACTGCGCTGTACACCTTGTAAAAAGTTTTCTCAAGTCTCCGAGCTCGCTCATAATTACTCCTCCTCTTCGTATTTATCTCTCAGCATTTCTCCCTCTCGAAGAAGCTGATAAGTTTCCTTTTTACCAGGTTCAGTTCTTTCTTCCTTAGTTGTAAGTCGCGCAATAATCTCGTTCTCAAGTTGCTCGTCTCCAAGCTCAATCCCATACTTAACTATCATTTCGGCAGCTTCATCAATTGCAGCTTCGTCATCATTAAGAACTCCTTCAGCAAGCTTCTTTGCAATTTCTTTTGTTATTTCTGTTCTTTCTTGTTCAAGATTTCTTTCCTCTCTGAACTTCAGACTTTCTCTGTGCTCCTTTTCACTTCGTGGCCCAATAGTTCTTTGAGCAAGTTGTCTTGCGTTGAGCCTGTACTTCATATGATCTTGTTTGTCGTAGATAGGATATTCACTTCCCTCTCTATTCTTAATCGCTTTGTAGGCTTGCTTGAATCTATCCCACATTACAGGAGTAATTTCTTTTACTAGCTGCTCAATTCCTTTTCCTTGAGAGATTGCTTTACCAACAGAAATAGCACCACTTACCGCTGGACCAGGCCCTGACGGAAGTAAGCCGCCACCAGGAGTGAAGGCTTGTCCGAAGTGCCTGACTGCTCCTCTCGTATCTCCTTCTGCCGCGAACTGCACAGCCTTCAGCATCTCTCCAAAAGTTATACCAAAGCCAACAGCGTTAGACATATCAGTATCAAACAACTCTTGAAGTGTAAGGTTTCCTCCAATAGTATAAGCTGCGTAGCGAAGAAATGCAAGTCTATCTTTCTTGTAAAGGTCGTAAAGAAACTGTGCTTGCTTCATTGGGTAAGAAAGAAACTGGAGAGCCATCTTTCCACCTGGCCCTCTTGTCCATTTAGCCATACCAAGCTTACCATAACGGAACTGAGTCTTATGAACAATCTTTATACCTTCTTTTATCGCAGCATCCTCAGTCATACCTTTCGCTTTAGCTTTCAGATACCCAGATAAGAAAGCGTGCTGTCTATTTCCTTTCTCAACCATATCAAAGAAAACACCAGTAATTTTTCTCAGGCCTTGAAGTGATGGAGCGATTGGGCCTTCCATCAGCACTTGAGGAATTTCCCGCGCGACTCCAGACTTATCAAACAGTGCATCAGCTTTTTTCTTATCTGTAAACATCATCTTATGCGCTTGTACAGCGTACTTCTCTCCGACCCAGACAGCTGTGTTAAGTCTCTGTGTAAGGTTGACAAGAGCAGAGCGTGGATTTAAGCCAAGTGTGCGAATCCACTCATAAGTAGTTACGAATCTTGCGAAGTTATCAAAGCGACTTTTCTCTCCATAGCCCATGTAATGCTCAACAAGTTCTTTTGTATAAGGTTTTAGTTCTGGTTTAACCTTTCCATAGAGTTCGTAAGATTTTCTCAGCGCAGGTTCGTCATAAATCTTCCTCGCAATTCCATAGACGTAAGACTCAAAGGCCTTGACTGCGTCAAAGGAATATCCTTTCGCTCCTTTTCTTTCCTCAAAGAATCTAAAGAAAACATCACGCGGGAGGTCTCTGAAATTGACCCACTTTCCTCCTTCAAGATTGGACAGAGCTTTCTCAAGTTCGGCAATCTGATTTTTGTACTTAGTGGCAAGTTCTTTCTTTGTTGTCTTTTCAAGCTTTTTTTGCAGTTTCACTATATCTTGCTCAAACATAAGCTTGAGTTCATTCTTGTCAAATAGGTGAGGAAGGTAGTCTGTAAGTTTTCTGCTCAGAATATCATACGCTGCTTTCTCTCCTTCAGGCATATTCTTTGTAAAGTCATTGTGAAGAAAATCTCTTGCTTCTTGTGAAGCTCTCTCATAAACTTCTCGAAGTTCAGGAGATAGATCAGAAATCTTTTTATCTCCTTTAACCTCTCTTGCTACTTGTCTAAGCTGATCATACTTTGCTCTATCTTCAGGACTCAAGTCTTTTATTTTACTTCTCTTTGCTTGCTTGTTGTTGACCAGACTTAAAACTTTTTTATACGCAGCCTCACTTCCAGCTGCATTTCGAGCATACTCATGAATCATCCAGTCATAGTTAGACTTGAAGAAATCAAAGGCTTTTCTTTCTTTAGCTGTAAGAGTCTCTACTCCAGCTTGACCGTCAAGCACTTTACCTATACGCATCGAGGAGTCTGAGCCCTTTTTGATTCCTCTTGTTGCTTCAATAAAGGCTGGCATAATCTTCTGCATGAAAGCATTTTTGGATTCCTCAGCGTTAGCAAGATTCTTAAATACTTCAAGCGCGTAAGGATCTTCACGCATGACACGCTCAGGATCAAGTGTTCCTTCTTTTACTCCTCTGTAAATT
>JAKPKF010000297.1 GCA_029553845.1 bacterium
TAAGAGTTCATTAACTGGTATCTGATTGAGTACAAGTAATTGTAAGTAGTCAGATAGTAGTTAACCTACTGTCAACTATTAGTAATTGAGCAACCCTGCTCAACCCTGCTCTGTAATGTAGGGGAATTAGGGAGTATCTAACTAATACTCATAAAAACCTGTCCCCTACTAGCAGAGAAAAATATCCCAAAACAATAATCAACACAACCTATAATTAGTACAAACAGCAATGTTAGTTGAGTTCTTTTTGTAATGATATAATTAAGAATGAGATTTAGTGCAGTTATTCTAGCAGGGGGTAAGGGCGAGAGGTTTAAGTCCTCTATATCCAAACAACTCATGAGTTTGAATGGTAAACCTGTGATTCAATACTGTTTAGATGTAATAGAACCTTTAGTAGATGAAGTCATAGTCGTTTCCAATTCTCAATATAAAGATTACAAGTGCGTTCCTGGTGGTGCCACCCGAAGTGAGAGTGCTTACAATGGGGTTATGGCAACAACTGGGGATTTTGTTATTATCCACGAGGGGGCTAGACCCTTTCTAAGGGCTGATACTATACAACAGATAAAAGAGTTGCTACTTTGTGGTAATGATTGTGTTGATACCGTTAGCCCTATTATAGATGGTTATGTTCACAACGGAGTATCTAAAAGTAAGGTAGGAAGATTTTTAGGGCTGACCCCCGAGGCATTTAGAAGAGATATTTTAGTAGAAGCCTTTTTACAAACCCCCAAAAGAGACTGGATGGATGAGATAACAATGGTGCAAACCATAAGACCAGAGACTAACATAGCCTTTATTAAAGGTGAGGCTTTTAACAGTAAAATTACCTTTGAGCAAGACCTTGCTTACAGTGAGGGTATAATGAAGTTTTGGAATAGACCCATAACTACAATCCCTGATTTAAGTAGAAATGTTTTAGTCTTTGGAGGTAGCGGTGGTATAGGTTCGGCTTGTATCAGAAGACTACCAAATTACTATGCCCCTAAACATAAGGAAATAGACCTTTCTACGAATAACTGGGAAATTGATCTAAAGGAGTACAAAGCGATTATCCATAGTGCTGGGGAGTATGCAAACCAAGAGAAGATAATGGAAGTCAATTTTAACAGTTGTGTAAGACTGGTAGAATTAGCCGAGAAACAAAACTGGAAGGGGAATATAGTATTCTTATCCTCTGCTTGTGCTACTTATGGGAGAAAGGGAATACCCCTTTACTCAGCCTCTAAGTCTGCTCTGAATGCTTACATAGAATCAAGACACGAAGAGTTAGCTCAAAAAAGCATATATCTGAATGCTATTGCTCCTGCTAAAGTAGACACTAAACTTCAAACAGCAATCAACCCTGACTCTCCTAAGTCTAGTATGCTTACCCCTGATTATGTAGCAGATTTTGTTTTAAGGTATACCGATACTAAAGTGTCGGGTCATATAATTTATCTAAAGGTTGGATTTAATGACTGACCAACAAAAGACAGAACAGGTTAATAATGCCAAGTATCTCATAGGGGTATTAAAAGAATTAGGTATAGAACCCTTTTTATGGGCTGGTAGTTTACTAGGGGCTATAAGGGGAAAGGATATTATAGAGGGAGATAGTGATATGGATATAGCGTATATTAGCAAGTTTACAAATGGAGACGACATAGACAAAGAAGCTAGGGAATTGTATACCAAACTACATGAGATGGGGCTTCTAAATGACTACTTTGACCAAGACAATCAGAAAAGACACCCAGAGATAGACGGAATACTTCCAGTACTAGGACAGGCTCATATTGGTAAAATCTGTCCCTATTTAGACTTGTTTACAATGTGGATATCTAATGGAGACTGGTTTGACACTTGGTTTGGACCTGTTGCTAAGGATGTAGATACAACTATTTTACAAGACTCAGTAGAACTACGCGGAGTAAAGTTTCCTGCATTAAAAGACCCTGAGTGGATATTGCGAATGCTCTATGGGGATGACTGGAAAACCCCAAGACAGGACAAGGGTACAAATAGACACTCATTTAGACAAACATTGAAGCTGTATAAGCAGAATATTAGGTAGTGGTATAATATAGAATAGGCTGTAATTAAGTTTTGATTACAAGTTATGGCGAAGTTTACAAGCCCACTAGGAAAAGAATTATGGATTACTCAAACTTATCACACGGGGGGAAATAATACCGCTATTGACCTATCCGCCAATGCCGATGTCCCTGTTTATGCCCTTGCTGATGGAATCGTAACATACAGAAGCTCAGGTGCAGGAAGTTATTGTATCCAAACGGTAACAGATTCCATATTAAAGATTTACTATGTTCACACCTACAAATGGGTGGGTGCTAACACATTTGTTAAAAAGGGTGATGTGATTTGCTACATAGCTCCAACCTCCCTTAATGGTGGTTATCCTACTCATTTACATCTTGGATTACAGACTGGAAAGGAGATAATGGACTATTTTGATAGAAGTATTATATTTAGAACAAAATATCAAGCAATTAAAGATATATGGTTCAAGGGTGAAGACTTAGATTGGAGTAAGTTTAGAGACCTAAGCTATATAGGGTTTAAGATAGGAGATAAAATACAGATTACAGGAGAACAGAATATCCGACAAGGTAGTGGTACAAGTTATGCTATCACAGGAGATACAGAAATAGGAGAGATTTATGAGATTGAAGACGGACCTAGAACTTCAGATGGGTACGATTGGTACGATCTAAAGAATAACAACTGGGTTGCAGATGTAGGGAAATTCCAGATATTTACACAAGAAGAAACCCCTATTGATTATCAAAAGGAGATAGATAGGCTACTGGAGGCGAACAGAGGCCTTAGCATGGCTCTAGGGGCCTCAGAAGACCTATTAAAGACTAGGGATGGGGAGTTGTCAGAGGCACGGGGAACAATAAAATTATTGGAGGCTAACCTTGAAGAAGCTAAAAATGATTATGCTAACATGGAGGAAAATTATACCAAAGTCCTTGAAGCAAAGGAGAGGATAGAACAGGAGAAGTTAGTGGCCCAAGAAGAGTTGGACATATTAAGACAGAAGACTGCAAGCTGGGAGTATAGACTTGCAGATATTTTACACGGATTCTTTAACAAGAATTAGTTAAATTTAGTTTAGTAAGTTATGGGGAATTTAATAATTGCGGAATTGGAGAAAATAAAAAATCCAATAATAAAAGCCTTCGCCTTTAGATTTTACAATGTTTTTAAGAGTGTAGTTCTACCATTAGTGTTAGGGACAATTCTTCGTGAGTTAAATGAGCATGGTAATTTTACAGGCTTAATGGAAGAAAAAGTATGGCAAGAGGTTTTGTTTACGATTGTATTAACAATAGTTGGCTCTGCTGTTGCTGGGTTTGAGAAGGTGTCAAGAATGGAGAGTAAATAATTCAAACGAGGATAAAATAAAATGAATACTGCCACAAAGAAACAACCCCTATGGGTCAAACTTGGTAAAAAAGAGAAAAGGGGAAGACCAAAAGGAAGCAAAAATAAAAAGAGAGGACCAATAGTTAAAATAAACATTCCTAGTGCCATGACGCCAGAAAACAAAGGAAGAGAGGGTTTGTATACTTCAGGGGATGAGAATAGTTTTGAGTCGATTAAAGATATTAGAATAAAACATCTTAGAAAGGGTGAGGTGAGTGTGAGCTATCCTGATAGGTTTATTACCGAGTTGTCCTTTGATGAACTACACGGGGAAATGCTAAGAAGGTCTGAGTTAAGACAGCTTGTAGAGAACAAAGAATACAATACAAGAATAGAGATAGAGACTGATAGCCCTATTGCTATCGGCTGGTTTGCAGATACGCATATAGCGGGTCAAGATATAGACTATGAGCGATTAAGATGGGAAGTAGAAGAGATTAAACTTAACCCATATATGAGAGTTTTTCTCGGTGGCGATTTGGTCGATGGTTTTGTCTGGAACCCAGCACAGTTTGCCGATATCGCCAATCTTAATGAGCAAGACCTATACCTACATAAAATGCTTGAGTATATGGGGTATGACAAGATACTGGGGGGGGTAATGGGGAATCATGAGAAATGGTCAAGAAGAACAGGGCTAGATTCCTATAAAGACATTAGAAAGAACATCCCAATCTTTGATGGAATAGGAACGGTAGAATTAGTAATAAATGGAATTACCTATACTGGAGCTATCTTACACGAAGCAAAAGGAAATAGTTATTTTAACCCTAATCATGCACAAAAAAGATTTATCATGGAGAATGAGGGCTACGACTTTGTAATGACAGCCCATACTCACGCAGGTGCAGAACAATCTCAAGTAAGACAGACCGCAAAGGGTAGTAAAAAGGTTGTCTTCTTGTCAGGTAAGACATTCAAGAGAACTGATGACTTTTTAGATACAAAAGGATTTAAGAGAAAAGATGGTGAAGCCTTAGGAACTAACTGGATATTGTTCAATCACAAACAGAAAATGATGATACCTCTATCAAGTACAGCAGAAGTATTAGAAATTATGGGGAGTATTTAGTGATATAGTTCGTTAAAAATCCAACTAGAGGAGGTGTGATGTGTCCAAAAAGGCGAAGTTTGATTGGAAGCACGAGATTAAAGTGTTGCAAGGGTATATATGCCCAGTATGCGGATTAAAAGGCACAGATAGTACACTACAAATACACCATTGTAAAAACAAATGTAGAGGTGGCAACAATTCAACAATCAACTGTGTAGCGGTTCACTCAAAGTGCCACAAGCTCATCCATGAGAAGCATGGGAACGATTATTACGACCCAAGGCAAGGCTAGTTGGTAGAGAGAGGGTATTGTATATATCCATTTTGGTATGAATATCCTCTCTTTTAGTTTTGTAAACTTAATTGTAAAGATAATTGACATGGTAAAGAG
>JAKPKF010000302.1 GCA_029553845.1 bacterium
CAAAGAACATACGTTAATCAATCAGGTGAAGAAAAGACAGTCAATGATCTTGATCGTTTCATTGATTATGATCCTAAGTACTTCATTGAAATCAGTGAAGATGATCTTCCTTTTAACTAAGAGTTATCGTTCTCAAATACAAAAACGTATGGAGGTTAATTATGGGATATACACACGGAATGAAATGGTCTGATGATTTAATTCTAGATGGAGTAATGAAAGTCAAAGAAGGGCTAAAAATTGATCGAATGCCTACACGAAGTGAATGTGTTAAATATACAAATAGTTATGCATTATCAGTAGCTATCTCACGTAGAGATGGCGGCTGGTATGGATTGGCAAGTGAGTTAGGTCTTCGTATTAAGACATCTGAAACAACAACAGGTAAAAAATATGAAAAAATTATCAAAGAGATATTAGAGAACAAAGGATATGAAGTTAGCCAGATGTCACAAAACTTCCCTTATGATCTGTTGGTTAATGATTGTTTAAAGATTGATGTTAAATCTAGTCATCTCTATAAAGGTAAGGAAGGGAACTTTTATACCTTTAGAACGGGGAAAAGGTATGCAACTTGTGATGTGTATATATTAGTAGCATTAGACGATCTAGATAAAGTAGTAAGAACGTACATAATACCAAGTTCAAAAGTAATTAAGAACACTCAACTTAGTATGGGTGAATATAGTAGCAAATACGATATCTATCTTGATAGATGGGATATTTTAACAGAATATGTAAATTTCCTATCTGGAGCTCCGTCATGGAACTAAGACCATATCAAAATGAAGCTGTTAATGCAATTTTTAATCAATGGAATAGCGGCTTTAAAAATACATTACTTGTTTTGCCAACAGGCACAGGTAAAACGGTCGTTTTCTCAAAGGTAGTTGAAGAAGAAGTCAAAGATGGAAGTAAGGCATTAATCCTTGCTCATCGTGGGGAACTTCTAGACCAAGCATCGGACAAGTTGAAGTTAGCTAGTGGGTTAGATTCTGCTTTAGAAAAGGCAGAGTCTACTTCCATAGGCTCTCCACTAAATGTCACTGTTGCATCGGTTCAAACATTATCTCAAGAGAAACGACTTGCTAGATTTCCAAGAGACTATTTTAAGACAATCGTAGTGGATGAAGCACACCATTCAATGTCTGAAACTTATCAACGTATATTACAACACTTCGATGCTGCAAGGGTACTAGGTGTAACAGCTACGCCAGACAGAGCAGATCAAAAGAATCTAGGACAATTTTTCAATAGCAAAGCCTATGAATATTCAATGCATCAAGCAGTAAAAGAAGGATTTTTATGCCCAGTTAGAGCACAGATGATACCTCTTGAACTTGATATCCATAGCGTAGGAATGTCTAATGGAGATTATGCTGTTGGTGAAATTGGCGGAGCACTAGAACCTTACTTAAACAAAATCGCAATTGAAATGGTGAATTACTGTAAGGGACGTAAGACTGTAGTATTTTTACCTTTGGTAAAGAC
>JAKPKF010000306.1 GCA_029553845.1 bacterium
GATAAGACTGCCAAACAAGTTGAAGTCCAATAACTACTCGGAATTAACTAATGTAAATGTGGCAGATATATGAAGTGGAAGAGTGTGTTCTTACCTGGGGAGGTCTCATAGATGGATATTAAAACATTAACTTAACAAAAATGTAGTATCTGTAGTAACAGCGAACTATGAGAAGTCAGCAGAAGCCATAGTAGGAGGTGGTCGTAAGACTATCTGTGAAGGGCTGAACTTTAGGAGGATAGTAGTAAATGAAAGTTACTGGCAAAAACAATAATAGCAGAAGACTGAATACAGACTACCTACAAAAGGTATCTTCGGAAAAGAAAGAATATGTAGGAGTGCTTAGTGATTGTAAGATAACTGAAAACAACACTACCATCACGAATTTTCAAACGGACAAGTTGCTTGAAGAAATCTTAAAACCTAGAAATATGAATAATGCGTATTTAAAGGTCAAGAGAAACAAAGGAGCTGGAGGTATCGATGGAATGCAGGTAAATGAACTGTTAACTCATATGAAAGAGACCAAAGGCGAATTAATACAAGCAATAATGGATGGAAAATATAAACCCAATCCAGTTCGCAGGGTAGAAATACCCAAAGAGGAAAAAGGCAAGGTAAGAAAGTTAGGAATACCTACAGTAGTAGACAGAGTAATACAACAAGCAATAGCAGGAGTATTATCACTGATATATGAAAAGCAGTTTTCCGAAAACAGTTATGGTTTTAGACCCAATAGAGGTGCTCACGAAGCACTTAAGAAATGCCAAGAAAACGTAAATGATGGATACTGCTATGTAGTGGATATGGATTTAGAAAAGTTTTTTGATACAGTGTGTCAGAGCAAACTCATAGAAATATTATCAAGAACCATTAAAGATGGCAGAGTAATATCCTTAATTCATAAGTATATGAATGCAGGAGTAGTGCAAAAAGGAATGTTCGAAAGAACAGATATAGGAGTCCCTCAAGGTGGACCGCTAAGCCCCCTTCTTAGCAACATTATGCTAAATGAACTAGATAAAGAACTTACTAGAAGAGGACATAGGTTTGTAAGATATGCAGATGACCTTATGATATTTTGTAAGAGTAAGAGAAGTGCATTAAGAAGTCTAGAAAATATAATGCCATTTATCGAAAAGAAGCTGTTCTTAAAGGTAAACAAAGATAAAACGGTAGTAAGTTATATTAGTAAAGTTAAATTTCTAGGATATACATTTTACAGATACAAAGGAAAATGTAAACTAAGAGTACACCCTAAATCAATTGTAAAGCTCAAGAACAAACTAAAAGAAATAACCTCAAGAAGTAATGGATGGGGAAATGAATTTAGAATTAAGAAAATTAACGAAGTAATAAGAGGTTGGGTACAGTACTTTAAACTAGCAGATATGAAATCAAACTTAACAAGGATGGATGAATGGTTAAGGAGAAGAATAAGGGCGATTTATTGGAAACAATGGAAGAAGGTCAAAACAAGATATCATAAGATAAGAAGTTTTGGAAACATTCCAGAATGGCGAGTTCATAAAATTGCTAACTGTAGAAAAGGAGTATGGAGAGCAACGATAATATTAAACTCCATACTCAAAAACAAAGAAATAGCTAAGTTGGGGTATTTAACCCTAACAGGCTATTTCTTGAAAGTTCGTGAAAACTAAGGAACCGCCGTGTACGGAACCGTATGCACGGTGGTGTGAGAGGTCGGGGAAATTATTTAATTTTCCCTCCTACTCGATTGCCTTTTACAACACAGGAGCTGTTCCAGTCGGGTGAGGCTTTGTATTATGGGCTGAACGCACTTTCTAACAATATGATTTTGTGCGACAGAAAGCAGCTTAAAAATCCAAAAGGGTTGTACTATAAAAGAACGGAGGAACAATATATCACAAAAGCAACTATCATTTTCTTGTTTACACTAAGCGAGTTAAAAAGAAAAAGAGTTCCTCAAAAGTCGCTAAAACAGTGTTAAATCAAGAGAATATTGCTGAAAGGAGGTAAACAATGAATACTAAGCTGACTATCCTCTATGAGAGGTTAAGCCGAGAAGACGAACGAGAAACAGAAAGCATCTCCATTGAAAATCAAAAGGCATTTTTAGAAGATTATGCAACCCAAAACGGATTTACAAACTTACTCCACTTAACAGATGATGGATGGAGTGGAACGAGGTGGGATAGACCAAGTTATCTAAGACTTATTGAAGAAGTTGAGCGTGGAAATGTAGCAAACTGCATAGTCAAAGATATGTCAAGGATTGGACGTGACCACTTGCGTGTAGGACTTCTGTTAGAGCAGTTTAGAGAGAGTGGGGTTCGCTTTATTGCTGTTAATGATAATGTCGATACTGACAAGGGAATGGACGATTTTACACCCTTTAGAAATATCATAAATGAATGGGTAGCAAGAGATACAAGTCGAAAAATACGTACCATCTTTAACGCAAGAACAGCACAAGGAAAGCACGTTACAGGTGCATTGCCCTATGGCTATCTACACGACCCTAACGACCGTCAAAATTGGCTTTTGGATGAAGTGGCTGCACCAATAGTCAAACGCATTTATAAGAGCATTATCGAGGGTAAAACAATAGCTAAAATTGCAGAGGAATTGACCAAAGAAAAAGTTCTTTGTCCTAATGCTCACTGGCAAAATATAAATGAAGCTACAAGTAAGGGTAGACCGAGTGCAGACCCATATAAATGGTCGTCTGCTACTATTGTCACAATAACAGCCAAGCAAGAATATATGGGTTGGAAAGTGCTAAACAAGACCACAAAAGAAAATTATAAGGCAAAACGAAAGCCTACTCCGAAAGAAGATCTAATCATCTTCAAAGATATGCACCCAGTCATCATTGATGAAGAAATGTGGAATGTTGTACAAAGGCTTAGAGAAACCAAACGAAGTACAAGTAAACTTGATGGAAAACCAAATCCGTTAACTGGAGTATTGTATTGTGCTGATTGTGGGCAAAAAATGTATCACAAAAAAGGTAGTACAGGTAGAGAAAATCAACCACATCATGAATATGTGTGTTCAAGTTATAGGCACTACTCACGCACTTGCACTTGCCACTATATCCGAGTGCCAGTTGTAGAAGATTTAATACTTAGAACGATACAGCAAGTTAGCAAATATGTAAATGAAAATGAAGAAGAATTTATCGCAAAAGTCCATGAAAATGCAGTCATCATAGGAGAAGAAACCATAAAGGCAAATCGTAAAAAGATAACAACTTCAAAACGTAGACGAGAGGAAATAAGTGGCTTAGTAAAAAAACTTTATGAAACCTATGCAACAGGAAAAATCTCCGAAGAACACTTTACGGAACTGATTAATGCTTATTCAAATGAACAACAAAATATTGATGCTGAAACAGAACTATTAAATGCTGAAATCAAAAAATTCAATACAGAAAGCGTGAAAGCTGATAAGTTTATAGACCTTGTAAAAAGGCATACAGAACTTGCAGAGTTTACTCCACTTCTACTCAATGAATTTATTGAAAAAGTTGTTGTCTATGAGCCAGTAAAAGAAAATGGAAAACGAAATC
>JAKPKF010000314.1 GCA_029553845.1 bacterium
AGGCTACAAGGAAGAATTAACATTAGTAAAGCAGAGATTGATAGAATCAGAGAGATTAACAGAAGAACAGAACAGCAGTTACTTGATGTTGGAAAAGAAGCTAATAACATCACAGAAGCAGTTAAAAACATCAGAGAGCAAGTTGCTATTCTACAAACGCACTACAATAGTATTAAGTCTGCTGTCAGTGATTGAAACAGTTATAATAGTTCTTGCTATATTAATTAATTTACCATAACTCTTCGCTTATAAGACATTTATTTATTCCTTTATCTTCTATCTGGTGAATAAAAATAGCATATTCGTATGCTTCTTCTCTTGTTAAATATGCAGTGCTATCAGTTAAGAAGCCTTGCGAACAACCTAAAAGTATTTTTTTTATAACGTCATCTGTAATATTAAAAGATTCGTAAATCTTTCTTGCATTAGCAAAACAATCGCTGTGTCTTTTCCCGACAAACAATCTACCATCTTCTGTTTTTATTGCACTTGCTACTATCATATAAATACTCCTTAATATAACTTCCTATACAAGCTATCATGCCTGTCAACTAACTCATACCTATTATGAAAATGTTTTCTCATATAACGAAGAATAGTATCTACATACGGCTCGGCTTTATTCCCTGTCTCTATATAGTATTTTAGAACAGTTGCATTTCTAATTTCGTTGCCGTGAAAAAATGTCATAGGCTCCATTTCTTCAAATACTTCCCTAAAATATTTAGCCAAAGAATCTTCCATGACACTCCCCCCCCCTTATACGACAATATTTCCTCTTATGTCATCTAAAGTTAAATCATCTCCTGATACACAGAATGTTTCCCTGTTTGTTAGAATTGGATTTATGACAACATACTTCTTGCTTTGTGATATTCGATTTACACCTTTTATTGGTGCAACAGTTTTTATGTATCCCTTTGTTTCAAGCTCAAGTAACAGCGTTCGTGTTCTTTGATAAGATAAGCCAAGATGTCTAGCAAGGGATGAGATGCACGGCTCGAATCCCTGTGCTTTGACAAGCTCTATCTGAATCAGAACATCTTTTTGTCTTTGAGATAGAGCTTCCATTTATGCTTCTCCTTTTACTGCATTTACAAGACCGCCAAGTGCATTATAGAACTTTTCCTTGTCTGAATCAGGCATTTTATAAACACTTAGTTTTTCTTTGTATGCTCCCAATTTTGTATTCGGAATAATACCAGAGCAAAGGATTGAATCTACAAGATATGAAACATCTTCGTTTCCCTGCTCAAGATTCTTAAAGTAATCAATGACAAAACCCTTGCTTTTGTCAGAACTGTTATTGTTTATTAACCATTCTGCATAATCAATAACACCTTGAGCTTTACATATTTCAGACTCAATCCACGTAACAAGAGTTTCGTTAATATTTGCTACTGCAAACACACCTTCTACAATATTTCCCTGCGGTATTGTTGATTCGGGATTTGAATCAGAATAACTATCAGCAGTTTTAACTTCTTTTGCAGGTTTTTCTTGATATGTTTCAGGTGTT
>JAKPKF010000319.1 GCA_029553845.1 bacterium
ATTTGATTCCATGGCAACAGGGGATAACGCCATCAATGATAGATTTGAATTTAATGCGGTTCTTGTTTATTATTCGGTTTACAATGCTGTCCAAGATACTGTTTTAGCTACAAATCTATTAGGTATTCTATTCCTTGATGCCCCATCAGGGACATCTCAATTAATCTCTGGGGATGGTATTTTAATTCCTTCTTTGGAAAAGATCCAAAGTACCACCGGAGGGTTTGGAACTTCATACGCATTACGTCTTAATATCAAAACCGATAATATGCTTGACGATACAGGAGCTATTATCGTTGATGATGCTACTTCTGATATTTTTGAAGCTGAAAATTGGAATTTAGCTTTTGCAGAGTTAGGAAAAGCAGTTAATATCTTAACTCGAAATAATAGCGTTCTTAATTATATCTCCGATCAATACGTAACACTACAATCAAATCAAACACAAATGCTTAATAGCTTAACAACTCTTCAAGCACAAGTTAATGATATTGCTGTAGATATACAAGGAACAGAAAATGCAATTGCAATGTTCTCAGCAGGAGATGATCCTTTAGTTGAAACCTCAATTTATATGAAAAGCGGAAAGGTGGGTATTTTTAACGCCAATCCAGATTTTCCATTCCAGGTTGATGCTTCTTCTAAGATGAAAGACATTTATATCAATAAAGCTATTAGAGATGTTTCGGGAAACGTTATTCTTTCCTATGGATCTCCTCTGCAATTAGGAAGTTCCACAAATTATAGAGAAGTTGCTATATACACAGGAGGGTTAACACCTGCTTTAACTATAGATACTTCAAATAAAGTAAGCATCCCTTCTTTTACTTCTCCATCAGTTGTTCTAAATTCATCTATTGGAACAGGTTTAGCATGGGGTCCAGCAGGAACCTTGGATGTAAGTATAATCGTTACCGGGGTAAGTCAATCTTATGTAGACGGTTCTCTCTTATCTAGAGATGCTCAATTAACAATTCATGATATTTCTATAGGAGATTTATATGTAACAAAGCAGAATACCATAGCAGATGGGACTTATCTAAAAGAAAGTTCTATAGGATCCGGATTAGTATGGAATGGAGCTCTATTAGATGTAAGTGTAGCAGGAGGAAGCGGGGTTTCTCAAGCTCAATTTGATTCTTCAATAGCTCAATTAACAAATTGGAATCAAATACAAGATGGTTCAATAGGAACTTCTGTCTCTTCTATCACATGGGGGACAAACGACGGGGTTATTTCCTATACTACTAATAATGGAGGCGGGGCTTCTTTAAATAGTTTAGATTTAAGATACCAAATTAAAAATTATCCCGAGCCTTCTGCAAATATGACTTCTATAACATACAGAGGCCAAACTATAGATTTAGTAGCAGGAACGACAATTAATTCTATGTATTTAGCAAGGCCTGCAGCAACCGGAAGAATGCAATTGGCTGATGCCGATTCATCTTCTTTAGTTCCAGCAATTGCTATAAATCCAAGTACGGGAAACTA
>JAKPKF010000374.1 GCA_029553845.1 bacterium
GTATTTTTATCGGTATTATAATTGGTTATCTTATAATGTATGTGGTGATTTAATGAAGAAATTAGTCATTGCAATAGATTTCGACGGAACTATTGTAACAAACAAGTATCCTGACATTGGTTATCTGAAGCGTAATGCAAAAGAGGTAATCAATGAACTATATGATGAGGGACATGATATTATCATCAATTCATGTCGTCAGGGTAGAGAAGAACGTGAAATGGTTGAATTTCTCATTGATAATGAAATCAAGTTCAATGCTGTCAATGAGAACCTTTGTTACTGTATTGAGGAATATGGTAATGATTGTAGAAAGATTGGTGCAGATGTCTACATTGATGACAAGGAATACTCACATAAGGTTATTTGCTGGAATGATATTCGTTACCATATAATACGTAAGGCGAATCGTAAACCTCTCATTATCTGCATTGTAGGTGAATCGGGTAGCGGTAAGACAACCATTGCAGAATACATAGAACGTGAACATGGTATCAAGATGATGGAGTCTTACACTGATCGTCCTATGCGTTATCCAGGTGAGACAGGTCATACATTTGTAACCAAAGAAGAGTTTGATACTTTCTCGCATGATGATATGATTGCCTACACTGAATTTGGTGGGTATCGCTACTGTTGTCTGAAGAAGGATGTGCTGGATTTTAACACATATGTTATTGATGAGCGTGGATTGATTTACCTTATGCAAAACTTCGGTGAAGTGTATGACATCAAGTGTATCCGTGTTTATGCTGATTTGTCTACCAGAATCAAACGTGTAGGCAAGGAACGTGTAGAGAGAGATAAAGGAATGTTCACGATACACAAAGATAGTGAATTGTTTACGTGTAGAATAAACAATAATTTATCGCTTAATTATATGCAGGATGAGATTGACTTTCTCTTGAAACAGTTATTGGTGTAACCATGAAGATGATTCATACGTATTGTATTGGTAAGGCACATGAACTTATTGTAAAGGAAATATACAGTAAGGGTTACGAGCGCATTACTACGAAAGGTGAAAAGACACTTGAGATTGATGGTTCTTGTATTGTGATTGATAATCCATTCACAGAACCAATGGTAAGTGATAAGGCAGCATTTGGTAGGATGTTTGCAGAACAGTATGCAGAACAGATTCTTAATGGAACTAAAGCAGATTTTGATTACACGTATCATGATTTAATGTTTAATTATGAATATGGTGATAGTATTTTTTATGATTACTCGATTGAACATTTCAATCAAGTTGCCTACGTTATAGATGAACTTAAGGATCATCCCACCTCTCGACAAGCGGTTATGTCTCTTTGGAATCCACCTGAACATTTTGATATGGAGAATTGTCCCTGTTTGAATCATGTGCAATGCGTAATCATAGATGTAAAACTATGCATGAATGTAACCTTCCGTAGTAATGATATGTGCGCGGCGTTTGGTCAGAATGCGTTTGGACTTGTGCATCTTCAGAAATATATTGCAGATTCACTTGGATTACCTATTGGACGTTATCAACACGTAAGTCTAATTCCACACATTTATATAACACGAGATAAAAATGATATTAAAAGACTCATAGGAGTTGATTGAATGGGTAAAACCAAGAAACAGATTCAGGAACAGAATGAACAGTATATTAGAGCAACATTCTCTCATTTTCTTTCAGGTAATCCTACATTTGTAATCCGCGATGAATCGGGACAGATTCTTGCAATGGCTATGGATGAACCCGTAATTAAAAATGCACAGACACGTATTATTGAAAAGACAAATAAGTATTATGAGTATGAGAAAATGGTAATGAAACTTGAGAAGGTTGAGTAACATGGTTCGTATTGCATTACTTGGTTGCACAAAACTGAAACAAAAATATCAATGCGATGCAGGAGAGATGTATACTGCATCCCCTTTGTTTAGAACCATTAAACGGTATATTTCAAAGTTTGATTATGATCAATGGTTTATTCTTTCTGCAAAATATGGACTTTTGAAACCCACCGATGAAATTAGTCCTTACGATGAATCTTTGTATGATAAGTCAAAAATTGAGTATAACCAATGG
>JAKPKF010000402.1 GCA_029553845.1 bacterium
AGGCAGGGATGGCAGGTGAAAAGACCATAAATGGCAAGCCTAACATTTGGAGATATCCACGTTCGACTAAAGACCGAAATCATACAGCAGAAAAGCCGGTGAAGATGGTTGGCTTTAGTATTGCTAACAGTAGTGACGAGAATAATTTAGTCATTGATATCTTCTTGGGTGGTGGCACCACTATGATTGCCGCCCACCAGCTCAACCGCAAGTGTTACGGTATGGAGATAGACCCGAAGTATTGTCAGGTGATAGTTGACCGTATGAAGAAGCTCGATCCTAATATTGAGATAAAGAAGAACGGAGTATTACTTACATAACTTTACGATGAGCCGTAAAAAAGCAATATTAAAGATGTCAAACGAGAAAGTACGCATGATTGATGCGCTTACTAAGGCTCTTGGTGTGGTTACTATTGCTTGTAAGGAAATAGGTATATCTCGTCAGACTCATTACGATTGGTATAATAACGATCCCGAATATAAAAAGACGGTTGATGATCTTGCAGATGTAACCTTGGACTTTGCTGAGTCAATGCTACATAAGCAGATACAAGAAAGAGATACAACTGCGACTATATTTTTTTTAAAGACTAAAGGCAAGAAGCGCGGCTATATAGAACGTCAGGAGATTGATGCAACTATAAATTTACCTTCACTCCCGAATATCATAATCAAAACGAATGAATGAAGTCACGCAGATATTATCAAAGCCTCAAATGTCGATACTCAAATCGACGGCAGCGATAAATCTGTTTCTTGCAGGAACGGGTTGTTTTCACGGTGACACTCTAATAAGAACTGATAAGGGATATGTTAAGATAAAAGACATTCAAAACGGGGATAGGGTATTAACATTTAATGAAGTCACAAAAGGAACTGAAATTAAACCAGTTATTAATAAATATTTATATAAAACGGGTGATATAAAACAAAAGTGTGGTATATTTGTGCTTAATAATAACACTAAAATTATTTGCACAGATGAACACAGATTTTACTTTAAAGGATCTTGGGTTGCCATTAGAGAGCTTGCCAGGCGAAAAATGGAGGCCGATACCAGAAACGAGGGACAGGTATTATGTGAGCAATATGGGCAGAATATTAACCCGAAAATGGCACAACGCACCTATCCCAGCATTTATGAAACCGGCATTAGACAGGAGCGGTTATCTAAGAACAATGATACTCAGAAATGGGAAGTATCACACAATAAAGATGCACAGAGAGATTGCGAAGGTATTTATTCCAAATCCGTTGAACAAACCAACAATAAATCATATCAATGGAATAAAGACGGACAATCGCATAGAGAACCTGGAATGGGCAACGTGGTCGGAGAATGTATCTCATGCGTTTGCAACAGGATTGGAGAGCAATGCAGGGGAGAATCATCCAAAGCACAAACTGACAGATGCGATTGTATTACGTGCGAGACAGATGAGAAAAGAGGGGATGAAATACAAGGACATTGCGAAGGAACTGGGATTCAAAGAGGAAGTTCTGAACGACTGCTGCACCCGGAGCTGGTTGCACGTGAAATTTCCATAGAAGAAATAAAGTCTTTTGAATTTATAGATTGTCCAGTTGTTTACGATTTAGAAGTAAAGGATAATCATAATTATTGCATCACAGAAGATAATATCATTGTTCACAACAGTGGGAAGACTTTCTTAGGTGGTGTTCTCTCAATCAACTTTGTTTCTAAGTTCCCAGACGTAAGGGGGGCGATCTTTGCAAATACATACGATCAGCTTAATACTTCGACCCTGTTTCGTATCCGTGAATATTGGGCTTCAATCGG
Organism: bacterium; assembly: GCA_029553845.1. Next base: position 1,804 of record JAKPKF010000402.1, read on the forward strand.
AGTG
>JAKPKF010000403.1 GCA_029553845.1 bacterium
GTGTTTATAGGGGAAGATGAGATAAGAAAGGGTATATACAAAATAAAGGACATGGAGAGTGGAGAACAGAAAGAAATACTACAAACAGAGATTTTAAACATTTTTAACTCTTAGAAAATCTTCTAAAAATATCGTTTATATGATTTGTGTAATATTCATATGTACAAGCTTTTTCTATTTCATTTTCACTTAGATATCTCTTTACAGTAGGATTTATCTTCACTATATCAACAAATTTACCCTCCATATTGAGAGAGATATCTTGCATCAGTCTATACGCCTTTTCCTTCTTCATACCTTTCTCCACAAGTTTCAGCATTAATGTTTGAGAGAATATCTTGCCCTCACTCAAGGAAAGATTTCTTTGGATATTTACCTCATTGACAACAATATTACTCACTATATATTGAATATCAATAAGCATAAAATGAATTAAACAAGAAGAATCTGGAAGAATTATTCTCTCACTTGAAGAATGGGACATATCTCTCTCATGCCAAAGCGATGTATTCTCCATTGAGATACCAAGATTTCCACGCAATACCCTTGCTAGCCCACAGATTCGTTCAGAAAGTACAGGGTTTTTCTTGTGAGGCATACTTGAAGAACCCTTCTGGCCCAATTCAAACGGCTCCATTACCTCACCAACCTCTGTTCGGTGTAGATGCCTTATCTCTAAAGCTATCTTTTCCAAAGTATTACCCAACATTGCAATTACAAAAAAATATTCTGCATACCTATCCCTTTGTAAAATCTGAGAAGATATTTTTGCTGGTTTAAGACCTAACTCTCTGCATACATACTTCTCTATAGAAGGATCAATCTGTGAATATGTTCCTACAGAACCAGATATTTTTCCAAAAGAAATATTCTTTAATCCTGCATCAAGTCTCTCTAGATCTCTTTCAAGCTCATAAACCCACAGCAAAATCTTAAGCCCTAAAGTGGTTGGTTCAGCATGAACTCCATGTGTACGTCCAATCATTACAAGATTTTTGTATTTCCTTGCCTGCTTAAGAAGGATCCTCTTTAAATTTTTCGTTTCCTTGATAATAATAAGAAGAGAATCTCGCATTATTAACGATTGCGCCGTATCTAAGACATCGCTTGAAGTTAAACCATAATGCAAATATTTACCTGACTTCCCTATCTTAGCGGCAACACTCTCGACAAACGCGACCGTCTCATGATGAGAAGTTTTCTCTCTTTCTCTAATATCTTTTATATCAACCTCACCTTTGGTTAATATCTCCTTTAAGTCGCTTTCCGAAATAAGTCCCTTTTTACTCCATGCCTCACAAGTCTTAAATTCTACCTCTAACATCTTCTGAAATTTGTATTCATCTTCCCAAAGTTCCTTCATTGGCGAAAGACAATATCTTTCAATCATATTTTTAAAACTAAATTAATATTGTATCGCTTCTATCTGGACCATATGTAACCATAACTGGTGTTGTCCCTGTTTCTTTTGAGACAAACTGTATAAAATCTTTAGCTTCCTTCTGTATATTAATATATCTCTCACACTTCTTTAAATCCTCTTTACTCCAGTATTTCAACCTCTTGTAAATTGGTTTTACATTTTCTAAATGCTTTTGATCTGGTCTGTAATATGTCTTCTCTTTTCCTCTCTTGTATCCTACACAAACTTTAACATCTCTCTTATATATAATATCCATATGGGTAAATACCAATTCCTCAATACCACCAACCTTACAGAAATATCTCAACATCTCCAAATCCAGATATGCAATATCTCTTGGCCTACCAGTAGTAGTGCCATACTCGTGCGCATCATCTCGTAACTGTTTAGCATATTTCTCTTCCATAAAGGTAGGTATCTGCCTTTTTCCTACACTTGAAGTATATGTAGATTTAATAACTCCAAATCTTGCCGAAATATCATTAGCATCTACAATCCCCTCAGTAGAATAGGTGATACCATCCAAACAACAATTCGATGCACTAACATCAGGATATACTCCCCAGCGAGAATCCAAACCAATAGCCTGTGCTTTTTCAAATATGAAAGGAGTAGAGGAGTTCCATTCTTTCTTAATATATTCATTCATAGGAAAAACATACTCTTTTAACTCCTCTCTAATCATTTCCAAACTATTCAAAAACTTCCTTTTACTACCCAATTCCATATCTTCACTGTTAAACCTCTTTACCTTAATAGTAGCACAATCCATACCTAAGCCAAAGATTAATTCCTTGTAAAGGTCATAATGTTCTCCAAGAATTCCTTTCCAATCCTCAGATAATAAATCTCTCATTCTTACTGGAAATCTAAAAATTACATCTGCATAACTTGGAGAAATCCCTCTACCAGTCGCCGCTTGGCTACCCAAAGTTTTTTGGCATCTACTTTTAAGAGCTAACTCAAACGCCCTGTGAGTATCCAGATTTAACACAGCCATTTCATCTACCATTAATTTAGCCGGAAGATTTTTAAATCCAAAGACTCTTTTTACCTCTTCAATCTCATCTAACAAATCTATTGGATGTATAACCATTCCTTTACCTAAAACTACCACACAACCTTTATGTAATATTCCAGACCCTATCTGGTGTAAACCAATCTTTTTACCATTCATGGAGATAGTATGTCCTGCATTAGAGCCTCCATTATCTCTGTAAACAATTACTCTCTTGTATTTCTTTAAAAAATACTCCGTAAGCTCATCTGTTATTCTTCCTTTACCCTCATCACCAAACATAGCTCCTATGACAGCTACAGAATCGGCCCTTCGTCCTTTCTTTTCTAAACTCCTTTCTAGGTTGGTCATTGTTGAATTCCTTAATTTAAACCTCTCGCAAACATAATCCCTGTAACTGCAGCACCTGTAATAGCACCAGACAAACCAGCACCATCTCCTGCTACATACAAACCTTTAATACAGGTCTGTAATCCCTTATCCGTAGATATTTTGGAAGATCTGAACTTTACCTCTGGGGCATACAGTAGGGTAGAACCAGAATGAATGCCTGGCATAACGGTATCCAATATTTCTAATCCTTCCTGTATATTTTTTACTATTCTGTATGGCAGTGCCATAGCAATATCTCCAGGAGTAACATCCACAAGAGAGGGTGATACAAAAGATTTCTTAAGCCTACTCCAAGTACTCCTTCTTCCACTATTTAAATCTTCTAAACTCTGAAGTATTGGTTTACCTCCACCAATAGTTGACGCTACCTCGGCTATGGATTTAGCATATGCTATGGAATTTTCTACTGGCTCTGTTAAATTAACCTCACACAGAAGTGCAAAATTAGAATTTTTTGAAAGATGGTCTGAATTTGAATGTCCATTAACACATATATACCCCTCATACTCCTCCTTAGCTACAAGACCATTTGGACAGCTACAAAAAGTTCGTACAATGTCATGGTATGTTTTAGTCCTTACTCTATATACCATTTCATAAAGTGCTTCTGCCTGCCTCCTCATAATTGAATTAGGAAATTCTACCCTTACTCCAACCTCAACCTTGTCATATATATATGGAATATTGAGTTTAGTTGCTAATTTTTGAAGCCAACTTGCCCTTATTCTTCCTGGAGCAAGTAAAACAGTATCGCAATATATTTTCTTTCCATCTTTAGTTACAACTCCTTTTACTGAATTATCTTTTACAAGAATATCTACAACCTCAGTATCCTCCAGTATTTCCACACCTTTTTCTAAAAGATACTTTTCAAATTTCGACATCACCTCTTTTAATTTATCTGTTCCAACATGTCTTGCTTTTCTTACCACTAATTCAATGTCATTTACCATTGCTTCATCCTTTAATTTTTCTAAATCTTCTGTTTCTTTGGGAAAATATTCCGCATCTACTCCAAATTTTGTAAAAACTGTATCCACATATTCCAAAATATCTTGGTAATCCTTACTGTCAATTAAATGAAATGCTTTCTCATGAGAGAGTGTAGCTGTGAAATGTAGTTTGCCATCTGAAAATGTTCCCGCTCCCCCAAACCCAGACATTACCTCAGAGGGTTTCCTCTTCTCAATTCTATGACCCATATCTATGAGTCCAATCTTGAGTTTCTTTTTTTTATTTAGAAGTTCATAGCAGGCGAATATTCCTGCAGGACCAGCACCAACAACTAGCACATCATACTTAGAATTAGACATAGGGATCTGTTACGGTTAGGTTACATATTATTATTCCAGAAGAAAAAGTTTTTGACAAGTACTTTAATTTTAAAAATTGTGATACCATTATCTAGATGTTAAAGAAATATACCAAAGGTTTTAACAAAGTAGTCCTTTTTCTTACTATGGCCGATGTTTTTGCATGGGGGCCATTTTTCATCATATCTGCACTTTCGGGGATATATCTCTCTAACAAACTTGGAACAGGAAGCATAGAGTTCGTAGGTATTGGAACAGCAATATATTTTTTAACAAGAGCAATTACTCAACTTCCAATAGGGTATATAACAGACAAAATAAAGAAAGATAAAGATGAGATAATTATCCTAATTGCAGGAATTATCCTTATGGGTTTTCCATATATTTTGTATCCCCTGATTTCAACACCTATGCACTACTACATACTCCAATTTGTATTTGGGCTTGGAGTCTCTTTGAATATAGCAAACTGGAGAAAGCTTTTTGCAATGAATATAGATAGTGGGAGAGAGGGAAGACAGTATAGTTTTTACGAAACAATTGTAAGTTTATCTACTGTAATACTTAGTGTAGCTGTAGGATTAATAGCAAACATGGGAGATATGTATTTTGATTTAGTAATGATTGCTTCTGGAATATTAATGATGGCTGGTAGTATATGGGTAGTCTTAATATTCAAGTTTCCGAAGAGGAAAACAAATCATATAAAATAATCTATTAATAATATGGACCAACAAAACGAAGTAGTAGATACAGGGGTAAATCAAGATAGGTATAGAGAATTCTCTGGTGATGTCGATCCCGAAGCATTTCAAGAGGAATACTCTCAATTAAATAAAGAAGCACAAGAGGGAAAAATATCAAATGGACAGCATATATTACTTAACATACAAATGAATGCCATATATGGCCATGCAACAGAGAATAGTACTACCCTTAGAAGTGTTTTTGGAACAATTGCAAATACAATTGCTCTTTTACCACAGCCTAAACTAGAAAATGGGAAAACTTTAATCTGGGGTAAAATTTCAGAACAACACGACACCATGGATATAACTGCCTATAAAATGCCAAGAATAATATAAACCTCTTTGGTCTTGTAATGGTATAATGTTCTCCATGAGAGAGATATATTTAGATCACGCTGCTACAACAAAATTAAAAAAGGAAGTACTGAATACTATGCTTCCTTTTTTAACAGAACAATATGGAAACCCCTCCACCATATATACACTTGGGAGAGAAGCAAAGAAAGCCATAGATAAATCCAGAGAACAGGTAGCCAAAGCTCTAAATGCCAAACCAAACGAAATCTTCTTTACGGGTTCTGGTACAGAGTCAGATAACTGGGCTATCAAAGGGATAGCATATGCAAACAAGGAAAAGGGTAAACATATCATTACAAGTAACATTGAACATCATGCAATAATACATACATGCAAATTTTTACAGAAAGAAGGCTTTGACATTACATATGTTCCCGTAGATAACGAAGGTATAATTAACCTAGAAGAATTAAAGATGGCCATTAGGCCAGATACCATACTCATCTCAGTAATGCTTGCAAACAATGAGATAGGGACAATACAACCAATTAAAGAAATATCCAAGATAGCTAAGGAACATAGAATATACCTACATACAGATGCCGTTCAAGCAGTAGGAAGCATACCTGTAGATGTAGAAGATTTGGGAGTAGATTTGCTTTCTCTTTCTGGTCACAAAATATATGGTCCCAAAGGAGTAGGAGTACTCTACATTAAAAGTGGAACTAAGATATCTCCTTTCATACACGGTGGTGGACAGGAAAGAGGTAAAAGAGCTGGAACAGAGAATGTTGCAAATATTGTTGGAATTGGCAAAGCTATTGAGCTTGCTACAAAAGATATACCTGAATACAGTGCACATCTTCAACAATTAAGAGATATGGCAATTGAAGGCATACTGAAACAAATTCCACATACAAGACTAAATGGACACCCAGAGAAAAGACTACCAGGAAATGTAAATATATCCTTTGAATATATTGAAGGAGAATCCATTCTCCTCATGCTAGATTCCAAAGGTATATCTGCCTCTAGCGGTTCAGCATGTACATCTGGTTCACTGGATCCTTCCCATGTACTTCTTGCAATAGGATTACCTCACGAGATAGCGCATGGTTCTCTGAGATTAACTTTCGGAGAAGAAAATACCAAGGAGGATGTTAAATATCTTTTGGAGACATTACCACCAATAATAGAGGGTTTAAGAAAGATGTCCCCTTTATATAATCAATCATAAATATGGAAGGATACAGTAACAAAGTAATGGACCATTTCATGAATCCTAGGAATGTAGGAGAGATTGAGAATGCAGATGGAGTAGGTATTGTTGGTAATCCTGTATGTGGAGATATCATGAAGATGTATCTCAAGATAGAGGATAATGTAATTAAAGATGCAAAATTCAAGACATTTGGATGTGGTGCAGCAGTAGCTACAAGCAGTATGGCTACAGAATTAATAATTGGAAAAACACTAGAAGAAGCCTTAGACATCACAAACAATACAGTAGCCGAAGCTCTAGATGGACTACCCCCTGTTAAAATGCACTGCTCTAATCTAGCACAACAGGCTGTAAAAGCTGCAATAGAGGATTACAAAAAACGAAATGGAAAAAAGTAAGAAAAAAGTTCTACTCGGTATGAGTGGAGGAGTAGATAGTACTGTTGCAGCATACCTACTTCAAAAAGATGGTTACGAGGTTGTGGGTATTACTTTAAATATGCTCGGTTGTAAGGAAGAAAGCTACAAGGAAGTTAAAGCACTTTGTAAAACTCTTGGCATAGAACATATCTCAATGGATTTAAAACAGGATTTTGATGAAAACATTGTTAAATATTTCGTTACTGAATATTTAAATGGTAGAACTCCTAATCCATGCGTACTGTGTAACAAAGAATTCAAATTTGAGAAGATGCTCTCTAAAGCAGATGAACTTGGTATAGAGTATGTAGCTACAGGTCACTATGTAAGACTAGAAAAAAAAGACAACAGATACATTCTCAAAAAGGGAAAAGATCTTGGAAAAGACCAGAGTTATGTTTTGTACAAACTTTCTCAAGAGCAACTTTCTCGTTGTATATTCCCTCTTGGTGATTACAAAAAAGAAGATATTCGTGGTATAGCAGAGGAACTAGGTTTAAGTAATGCTAAAAAGGAAGATAGCCAAGATATATGTTTTGTAGAGAATAATGATTACACAACCCTAATTCCGCAAACAGATACTAAAGAAGGAGATATTGTAGATAAGAAAGGAAATATACTTGGACAACACAGCGGTATACATAACTACACATTAGGACAAAGGAAAGGTATTGGTATATCTTCGAATGAGGCTTTGTATGTAATTGCTCTGGATGTAGAAAATAATAGAGTAGTAGTAGGAAAAGAGAAAGATATCTACTCAAGAAAATTAATAGCAAAGGATGTAAATTGGATAATGAATCCTCACAAAAGAATGATTGCAAAGGTGAGGATAAGGTATCACTCAAACGAGGCTTGGGCATATGTATCTGCTTTAGGAGAAGAAAGGGTTAAGGTTAAATTTCTTAAGGCTCAAAGAGCTGTTACTCCAGGACAATCTGTAGTATTTTACCAGGGTGATTATGTAGTAGGTGGTGGTACTATTGAGTAATTACTTTTCAACCGTTTACTAATCTCAAATCTCCTCTTCTTTCTAAGCATATATATATTACTAAGTCCATTTCTCCAGATATGTTCTTTCTTTTTCGCTTTCAATATATTGAAGGAAAACAAATATTTTCTTTAACCTCTCAGAATCTTCTCCTTTACCCCAATAGAGACCAAACACAAAAGACTCTTCCTCATTACTGTGTGCTACAAGTTGAAAATCTGGTAAATACATACCTTCTTTTAAAAATCCAACAGATACGAGAGTATTATTTATTTCACTAGTCTCTGTCATACTTGTATCAAAGGGGATAGTAACCATTCCCTTATTTTTAACCATATTTTCAATTTGTTTGAGATTTTCTTCTAGTACTTCTACACTGATATCTTCTGTCTCTATGGTTGGATTCATATTTTTCTTTTTCAATTATTAGTTGACTAAATCTGTCACAACCCATAGTATTGAGTAAAGGAAAGTAAAAGATGTATAATACACAAAGATCTTTAACAATATATCTGGGTGAAATTTAGATGATGACTTCAAGTCGTCAACTAATATCACCCATGTAATTAATAATCATATTCAAAAAAGGAGAT
>JAKPKF010000404.1 GCA_029553845.1 bacterium
ACAAAAACTATGACAGTGTATTATGTCATTGAATTTTAGGTGATCAGGTGACATTTACAAAAAAGGTATCGGCTGGGCAGGATATCGCATCAGCTGATTTCAGGCAGTACTTCGGGGATTTTTTTTCTGAAGGGATAAAGAGTGGATTTACTGTTTCTGTAGACAGTGGATTAAAAATAAACATTGCAGCTGGAACAGCCTATGTAAAGGATGCAAATGGCGGGATGTACCAAATAGTTTCTGATGTAGTAGAGGCACTCACCGCAACGGCAAATCAAACTAACTATGTTTACTTACATTCTGATAACGGAGCCAACTGGCTCACAATCTCAACGTCTGCAACTGTGCCTAGTGATGCTATGCTTCTTGCAACAGTTGTTGCTGGTGCAAGCTCGATAAACTCAGTTACAAATGTTACATCAGGGCTTCCATCATATGTGCCTCCTGGCGTTATAGTCGCATGGTCAGGAGTTCTTTCTAGCATTCCATCAGGATGGTTACTTTGCGATGGTAATAATGGAACGCCCAATCTAATCGATCGATTCTTGCAAGGTATAACAACTGCAACAACAAATCCTGGTACAACTGGGGGTAGCCATACGAAGACTGTGGCTGGATCTTGGACGTTTGCAGGGGACACCACTACAAGGGTTGCAGGATTTACGATAGATATAAGGCCAAAGTATTACGAAGTGGCATGGATAATGAAGGCATGAGAGAATACTACTGTTCTAGGTGCGGGGTGGTGCTGGCCAGGCCGATTGAGATGACTGCGTCTTATTGCTATGATCCTAAAAGTGAGAAAACTTTCCTAGTTTGCAAGAAGTGCAAGAAGAAGAAAGACAAAATTATCTGGTAATATTTATTTTTTATATAAGTTTCTTAATTCTTCAATAGTAAGCCATGGGTACTTTACATGGACCATACTATGGCAATTTGAACAGAGTAGTCTAATGTCTTCTATTTTTGTTTTGACGATTTTGTCATCTAATCCAAGTGGATTGACATGATGGCCTTCAATAAAATTTTTTCCACGATCCCCATAGTGTTCAAAAAAGGAAAATCCACAAACCTCACATCTTAAATCTTTGTTGTTATATAGAGCCAAAGCCTTGGCCGAATCAACAATTTTTTTATTTCTTTCTATTTTGTAATGTAAATACAATTTCCTTTGCCCTTCTTTTACAGTAATGTTAGTATAGCTATCTGTATTATGAGTTAATAGTTCAATATTAGATAAACTATCAACGGATTCTTCATCTATGGATTTAATTTTGTTGTCTAAGTTATTTTGTTCTAAATCTTCAAATCTTATTCTATATCTTTTCTTATCTTCAACTACTTCCAAATAAAAAGTGTATCCCTCTTTTAGAAATAGATATTTTTGAAATAGTCCTCCCAATCCGGGCACTCTATACTTTGTTTCTAAGTGTACAGTATATTCATTATTAGCGTATGGATCTTCTATTATGAAATCATTATAACGTTCTGGAAATAGATTTCTATAATCTTTATATATTTGAATATGGGTACGATCCCAACTTTGTGTTAAGTTAATACTAATTTTAATACTCAAATATAACACCAAAATCTTTATCTAAACATACTTGTCTTAAAAATTTCATCAATCGACTTTGCACCCTTTACAAGCGAGTTGCCGTTCACAAGTATTTCATCATAATCCTCTTTTAGGATTTCCTTTTCTATAAACTCCTTGTCTTTTACTGGGTCAAAGCTTTCTGGCTTGTTACGCCAAATA
>JAKPKF010000410.1 GCA_029553845.1 bacterium
GGAGGCAATACTGTTTATAGCAGACCACATGGACCCTATAAATAAGCAGAGGTGGTTGGACTTTGCTAAGGGAGCCAACAACGAGGGGGTACTATTCATTCGTGATATAATTAAATAGGGATTCGAGGAACTAAATTTGACAACTTTACCATGGAAGTACAAAGAACCTCGAGGGTTAAGACCAAATACAATGACTTTTCAGGTGGTGTGCAGGTATATACTTCTCCATTGTGGACTACAGATAATGAAACTCCATTTTGTCAGAATGTTGATATAAGCAGACCAGGAGAGCTAAGAAAAGCATTAGGTTATACCCAGTTAGGTACAGGAACAGGTGGGGACGCTCCTAGAGGTACGTTTGTGTTTGACCAAGAAGACGGAACAAGTACTATTTTCAAGGTAAGTAATAACAAATTAACCAAGTGGGGTTCAAGTTGGACAGAAGTTACAGGAGCAGAAACCATAGCCTCAGGAACAGACAAGGTAGAGGCTAAGCTTATGTATATCAACACAGGAACAGGAGTAGGCACAGAAGCAGACACTTTTGTAGAAAGAATGTACTTTACACTAGGACTCAATGATGAGGTTAAATACACAGAAGGTTCTAACATAGGTAAAATAGCCAATGTTTACGCAAAGCACATTGAAGTTTACAAAGGAAGATTATACTTAGGGAATGTTAAACAAGGTACTAGCGAACACTCAACTAGGGTGTTATACGGAGCAGTCTCAGACGACGATTTTACAGACCCAGACTTTATAGACGAATTAGGAGAGCCTGTAACAGCATTGAAAGAATATTCAGGAAGTTTGTTTATATTTTCAGAGAATAAACTAGCCGCTTATGACGAATACAAATTACAAGTAATACCAGGAAGTTATGGTACAACCAGTTCAGCCACAGTACAGGATGTTATGGGAAGACTTATTTGGTACAACCGAGGTGGAGTGTATATGTATCAAGGAGGAGGTTCTCCACAAAAGATAAGTAAAAGAGTGCAAGACTGGATTGAGGCAATAAGCGACGCTAGAGAAGTGACCGCAGGAGTTGATGAAGAAGACAGGTACAACCTTTACATAGGGGATGTTACAGTCGGTGGGGTAGCCTACAGTGATGTAGTTTTAAGATACGATGTAACCCTTAATGCTTGGGATATATTACCAGACAGGCCATTTAAGTACTGGTTAAGAAAGAGAAGTGGGGGGGTGTTTGAAATATACGCTACTGATGTTGACAATGACAAAATGTGGAGAGTAAACAACGGCAGATCGCTTAACGGAGCAGAGATAGAAAGTATATGGCAGAGTGCTAAACTAGACTTGGGACAGCCTGATACGCTCAAAAACTTTTACAAGGCACACGTTGTATTTAAGCCACAGGGTGTGAATGAGTACTTTACGTTACAGTATAGGTTAGACGGGGCTACGGGCTGGAGTAACATAGGCAATACCACAAGTAATGTATCGGTGAGTGGTAGTGACGATATTGAGGTTAAAAAGTTAGAATTTCCTGCTAATACACAGGGGAAGTTCATACAATTTAAGTTGTCACACACTTCTACAGGAAACGGATTTAACTTATATGAATTAAACATTAATAATGACGAGCTTAGGTCGTGAACAACTTAATGAGTATTTAGAAAAACCCCTGGAATTGGACAGTGGGCAATTAAGTACCCAGGTGAATTTATCAGCGACTACACTTGCGACTGGCGGATTGAGTGGAAGTTTCATAATAAAAGACCAGGGCAATATAAGTATTTATGATAGTTCAGGTAGGTTAGCTATATTTATTGGGTTTGAAAAATGAAAAGGCCAGTAATAAAAGTAGCCCGAAAGGGAAAGAGTGTTTCTACAGCCTTAACTAAGGAGTTAACTCTAGATAGTACAAAAAACCACCTTAAACTGGTTGGTAGATACGAGATAACTTTAGACGAGGAAATATAATGGCATGGAACTCTACAAATGTAAGTCATAAGAAAGACATTACACACAACCTTGGATACAAGCCAATAGTCATGGCTTATCACTATTTTGAGGAGTACGGTCTTGTGGGGTGGAGGATAATACCAGCAGCATGTACCGTTGCTTTAGAGCCTGGGGTATATACAGAAAGAACCATTTATTACGAGCATATCAACGATAATACAGTAAGATTTTATGGTATAAACGGTGATAAATTGATAGTGTTTCTATATTTAGAACCAAGAAAGGATGCCTGGTATGACTAAAACACCTATTTTGAAAGTAGCAAGACCTGGGTATGACATAAGAACAGCGACAGATGCAAATCTGGCTTTTAGTAGTAATCGGGAAACACCAAAGATATTCATGCAAACATCGTCATCGTGGACTAATACACTTGGGTATGTGCCGTCCTTAATGTCCTTTAGAAAACTTAATACTACTAACTATACTCATGACTTACAAAACATATCATCTGATACCGACCCACTCCAAGGGGCATATTTAGATGAGAATGGAAACCTTAGTGTAAGCAAGAGAACGGGAGATGTTTCTATGTATAGTATATTGTATTTCTCACCCTTGGATAAAGACATCCCAATAGCCTACAAAAGAAAGAGAACACCCAGGATACTGATTGCGAAGAAGGGATTTACAACAGATACAAGTCCTGCCAATATGCAAATAGATTCTGAGTTCGACACTTTTAAGATTTTCAAGACAGGGACACTTTCCATAGTTGCACCCGCTGAAACGGTCCCAGCTGGTTCTGTCAATAAAGTCCATACAGCAACGGTCAACCATGACTTAGGCTATCCACCTGTATATTTACCAATGGCAAGTGTGGGGTGGAGGCTTGATGACCCACTGGTTAACAATGTTAGCTTCATAGTCAATGATTATATAGGATTGCCTAACAATCCCTATCTTTCTAGCGATATGCTAGATGTTTATGTAGATTCTTCTAATTTATATATGAAACTAACTAGGTTCGCCAATGAGTTCTTTGATAGGACTTTTCTATCAGAGATTACAATCACAATGTACTATACAATTTTCTACAATGAGATTGGAGAGGAGTTTAATCTGCTCGAATCCTGATATGCTATAATATATAAACGAGAGAAACGACGAGGACATACCGAGGGGCTTAATTTAGGGATTAAATCATGGACGAAGGACTACTTTACCAGAGAATCATGCATGTCCCAGGGCTTACAGGTACTTGGAGACAGAGATTAGCACAGTATTACAAGGCACTTACAGGTAAAACCTACAAAGGTTCACTTAGCGAGGGCCTTTATATGTTAGACCAGATATCCAAGAGGAACTTTCCACAGGCACCAGGTTGGGGACAACCAGCACCAACACCGGCTCCAGCACCAGCACCAGCACAACAAGCACCAGCACCAGCACAGCCAGCACCAGCCTCAGCAGGGGCTACAGCAGGACAATCAGCAGCTCCTAAGAGGGTTGCTAATTTTGCTACTGAAGTTATGCCTTTTGAGCAATTCTGGGACCCAAACCTAGCAAGGAGTGCAATAGCACAAAGGACAGCCTCTTATTTTGACCCACAAGCCCAAAGGGCAAGGGAAGGAATAGAAGGTGATTTTGCAAGTAGGGGGTTAACTAGAAGTTCACAAAGGGGTAGGGGAGTAATGGACATGTACAGAGATATGGCGGACAAGGAACAGACTATGAGAGAGCAATTATACGGTGGAATACAAGGACAGGCCTTAGAAGACTGGGGATTCCAGCAGAAGCTTTATGAAGACAGACCAGACGAATACAAGAAATCAACCTTTGATAAGAGTAATTATGAATACCAGTTTCCAGAAGAAAGTCCTCAGAAATACGCACAGTCCTACAGACAATGGTTGAGGAGCGCATATAATATTTAAAGAAAACAACAATGACAAGTGCCGAGAGATTACGACAATATGAGGATATATTTAATAGAAATCAACAGTACGATCCTTCAAGATTCCAACAGGATTTTGAGAAGTCGTACGGGGAGGCTACTAATTACAACAAGGACTTAATAGAACAAAGGAGTGGAGCAATAGGACAGGCTCAGGCTTTACCTTCCCAACTAAGACAACAGTATTACTCAAGTGCAATAAGGAATCCCCTAGCACAGGAGGCTTTAATAGCAACACAAAGGGGCAATGTAACTTCTGACATTTCGAGGCTTACAGACTTACTAAACCAGAGGGGTGCAAGGTACGAAGATGTTTTGGGTAAACACTTGTCAGCATACCAGACAGACGCAGAAAGAAGTAGAAGGGACGAAGAAAATGCATGGAGACTATACCAGGACGCACTAGCACAAGAAGAGGCCGCTAGGGCAAGGGCACAACAACAGGCGTATATAGATGCCTTAATTAGGGCAAATACTCCAGTTATAGGACAACAACCACAGATGGGAGGAGAAGATTGGGACATAACAGTTGGTAATAGAAACTGGACAGATAGGGTAGAAAGAAGTATAACTAGGCCATTATCACAGACAGGTGTAGGTAGTGCTTTGAGATTACAGACTCCAGATTGGTTAGCAGCAAGTCCATTTGGAACCTTCACCAATTTGATAGGAAATTACCTGGGAAATACTAGAGTGCCAAAGAGGGAAAACCAGTCATTCTGGGATAGATTATTTAATCGATAATACAATGAGACTAACAGGAGAAGACGCAAGAAGGTGGTTAGAACAGAATCCTAACGCTTCTTTTATAGACAATAGAACAGGACAAAGAATCGACGCTCAACAAGGCGGTTTTATGAAGTTTCTACAGGGCATTACAAAACCTGTTAGAACCTTT
>JAKPKF010000419.1 GCA_029553845.1 bacterium
GGTCATTGTGTCTTGGTGCTTAAATATCTCTAGGTTATGTAGTCCATCCTTATTAGAATACGCAAATACAGTTCTGTCATCCCCTTCTCTTGCAACATCTACTCCTAGTGCAGTTGGCTCTCCTTCTGGAGTCCAGATATTGCTCTTAATCCATTCGTATTTAATCAACTGATTCGGATCATCTGCAAAATCCCAGTTACCCAAAACATATCTTTGGTACTCCACTTCTGGTAGCAACTCTAGTGTTTGTATGTATTCGGCTGGTAGAAAAGGATTGTCATTTGTTAAGGCTTGTAGGAAATAAAATGGTGCTTGTAGTTCATTGTTCACCCAAGGAGTATAAAATCTTTCTTTAACCCAGTTTTGTGCTGGATTACAGGTCAATATCATAAAGGAGTGTTCCCCATTAGGATTACACCTCCACAATCTACCCATTAGAATATTAAATGCCCCCTCTTCTATCTCGTTAGCCTCGTCTACTCCTATCCAAGTAGGTTCAATACCTTTAATTTTGTTCCAATCGTTATCCTTACTACCATCCAATTCCTGAAACCATAATTGACTTCCATTCGCAAATGTCCACATCATCTCACTTCTGTTTTCCGTATATATTGTTCCAAACTCTTCTGCCACCTGCTTGAATGTCTGATATGTGCTTCTCTTCAATACCGAAAGATTCTTTCTGAATACAAAACACCTTGTCTTAGCATGGGAGTCTAAAAGTGATATGAATACCCTTGCCATTAGTTGACTTTTTCCACTTCCGACCGATCCCCCAAAAAGCATGAACTCATACTTACGACTTCTTATATCATTGATAAACTGTAACTGTTTTTTAGTCCAGAATACAGTTGCTTTATTCCCCTGTATTTGAATCATTCTCTAGTATATCAAAAGACACCGAGTTAATAGGATGTCCACCAGTTGTTATGTCTGTTTGCTGTTTTGCCAGTCCAATAAGTTGTTCCATAATCCATATATTTACCCTAACCCTTATTGCTTCATCCTTTGTAGTATTCCTGATATTCATTAAGTCCTTCATACAATCTTCTTGCACCTTGTTTTCGGCACAATACATATAAAAGAACTCCCTCCCAACAGTTTCCATTATAGACTTCATTTTTCTCTCTTCTTTCCCCTCTGTAGATTTTTTACTCATTTGTACTCTCTATGGGATTAATTTACTTCTTGGCTTTCTTATCTCTAAAATAC
>JAKPKF010000430.1 GCA_029553845.1 bacterium
TCTGGAAACTCGACAGTGCATGGTGGGCAGTTTGACTGGGGCGGTTGCTTGCTAAAGAGTACCGCAAGCGCACTAAGGTCTCCTCAACCCGGATGGAAATCGGGTGAAGAGTGCATAAGCATAAGGAGGCTTTACTGTGAGGGAGACATCCCGATCAGTTACGAAAGTAGGTTTAAGTGACCCTTTGATTGCGCGTGGAAGCGTCATTGTTTAACGGAGATAAGCTACCCCGGGGATAACAGGCTAGTCTTGCCCGATAGTTCATATTGACGGCAAGGTTCGGCACCTCGATGTCGGCTCGTCGCATCCTGGGACTGGAGAAGGTCCCAAGGGTTGGACTGTTCGTCCATTAAAGCGGCACGTGAGCTGGGTTCAGACCGTCGTGAGCCAGGTCGGTCTCTATCCGGTATAGGCGTTGTATATTTGAAGGATTCAGCCCTTAGTACGAAAGGATCAGGGTTTGGAAACCTCTGGTGTATCAGCTGTACTACCAAGTGCATCGCTGAGTAGCTAAGTTTCTTCTGGATAAGTACTGAAAGCATATAAGTACGAAACCATTCCTAAGATTAAATATACTTGTACAGTTTACTGTACGGAAGATCTGTGGTAGATTACCACTTTGATAGGCTCTAGGTGTAAGCACAGCAATGTGTTTAGCCAAGGAGTACTAATCGATCGAAAGCTTCTTTTGAAATTACATCTTCTATTCAGTTTTTAGTGTGTACATAGTACATACTCTATCGCTCTTTAGAATTTAAGTCCTGAATATCTTACGCAAGTAAGGTAGTCAGGCACAAGAGATTTAGACCTAGATCTTTTGTGCCTGGCAATTGCAGCAGAGTGGAACTACCTGACTCCATCCCGAACTCAGAAGTAAAACGCTCTAGCGCCGAAAATACTTGGACCTTTGGTCCTGGGAAGATAGGTCATTGCCAGGACTTATTGAATTTGATAACCCACTCGAAAGAGTGGGTTTTTTGTTTTCTAAACTATGACCAATAGAATATACTATTGGGCTTGAAATAAGGCTAGAACGAAGGCTAAATGAGTCGGAAGATTTTTGTTCCGAAGTTACAAAAGAACTATTGTGTTGGACACATCGGGCGGGGGTAGAGCGATAAATCGTAACAGAGAGTCTGAGACTATGGATTTTAAGGCTAGAAAATTGATTAAGAAAATTCTTACAAAAGCACCCGGGTACACCCCCTTTAAGAAATGACTGTAAATACACACTATCACCAGAGCAATTATTTTGTTCTTTCCGAAGGCTGTGATGGAGGTATATAATAAAATCATATATAAAATATGAAAAGTTGGTATAAAAATGGAAGGTAGAAACTATAGGGTAGGAAGTGTTGCGATAGAGGGAGGTGATCAAGTAGGAAAAGGAGATGCGCTTTTAAATCTTTCGAGGGCTTTAGTAGAGGAGGGAGAGTCCATAACAATGCTCGCTTTACCATTCTACGCTCTTCCAATTGGGATGAGTATTCGTAAGATGCTTTGTACGAACCAAGATGAACTTAAGAAGCTTGAAGGTCTAGAAAATGTCGTAGGAACACCAAGACAAACAGAGATAGCCATGGCAATGTTTGCATTGAATAGATTAGAAGTTTTAAAAACATTAGAAAAAGCCGAAGGGCTTGTAATGTTAGATAGAAGCGCTTTTAGTCATGCATTAACAATCTCTTACAATATATTTTTAGGCAATATCTCCAAGGAGAATATGGAGGAATTTGCATACAAAGGAATAGATATGGATCAGCTCTTCATAGATAAACTAAACCTTTCCAATTGTGTTCTAAATTTGAGAACAGAAAAATCTAAATGGAATGCTTCGAGGGGCAATGGCGAGGATATGTACGAGAGGGAAGAGGTTCAGGATATATGCGATAGTGTATATGATATTTTTAAAGAATATTCAAAAGAGGGATGGAAGAATGTTGTAACACGCAAAGATGGTAAGTGGAGGAGTAGAGAGGATATACTTCAGGAGAATTTAGAATTTGTACATAGTAGAATATCCATAAAAA
>JAKPKF010000459.1 GCA_029553845.1 bacterium
TTATTTGATATTCTTCTAATAAGTTTAGGCACTAGTTTATCAAGTGGAACTGCATGGCCACGAAGGTTCCAAATTGAGATATCATCACTATGCTTTGGAGTAATCTTTAATGCCTTATAAATCTCAGCAAAACGATTAATAAATGATGCTGCATCAATTTCTAAGTTTACATAAAGAACTCTTGATTTCTTACACTTAAAACCAAGCCATGTCATACCTTCTGATAAAGCAACAGCCAATTCCATAAGCAAGAATGATTTACCTGCTTTTGATGAACCTGAAATAAGCATCTTATGGCCACAACGCAGTACTCCTTCAATAAGCTCTTCAGGAAGTGCTGGTGGATCTAGCAGTTGATCTTTTAAGTTTTCAAGTCCTGGTAGTTCATCGTTTGCACCTTCAACAAAATCGAGCCAGTCTATCCATGAGGTGCGACCAATATTTGTTGCAATTAAAGTTTGTTCTTTTCCGTTTCTAGTAACTCCTGGCATACGGGATAATCTCGAAGGATTGCGATTTTGCTTATCTACCTTTAGTCCATTCTTTTCTAAGTAATCATAAAGAAAGTCTACTCGTTTTCTGTATTCTTCATAGTCCTTTGCATCAACCCTTACTATTGCATGAATGGATTTTCCTGCTGAGCTTGTGAGTGCTGCTATTGGAAGTTCGAGTTTTCTATAAATGGCATCTTGTTCTGATATAGGCATATCGTCAGATTCAACTAGTGCATAAGTGAAGCGAGTGATATTTTCATTCTTTACACCTAATCCATCTAAAGGATTGAAACGAATCCAAGCACCACATTCATCCTTCCAATCTCCTATCGTTGCGCCTAAATCATCTGGATGTTTTCTTAGTGTATCTATTAATTCCTGTGCAGTGCGATCATATACCCCTTTTGATGGCATCCATTTTCCTTCTGTATCCTGCCATACATCGTTTGTTACATAACCGACTAAATCATCTGGTTTGAATAGAGTTTCAAGATAGAGAATTAGCTGTTCAACTGGTGTCATTGTCTTTGGTATTTCATAAGTTATACCATCGCCATCATATTCGATAACATCCTCCCAATCTAAGCAACCATCTCCTACAAAAGAATGCGGAGTATAGCCATAGGTCTTTGCCATTTGCACTATTGTTCCGCCTGTTATGGGATTTGAGCTACCAGCAAAGGTAGCCCATTTCCTTTCACATTCATTTGCTTTATATCTTGAATCATTTCTGGACCATTCATCCCATACTGAGCAGTCATAGCCTTCAGCTTTTAAAGCCATACCGACATTTATCCATTCTTGGTAATTTAAGTCGGCAACATTGATGTACTTTAATGCTTCTAGTATGTTGTCCATAGTACCCTCCTATTATGGTTGATAACTAGCAGCATCTAAGCCACGAGGTAATAACCAGTTATTATTTGAAATTCGAGTGATCATCTTACTTGCACTATCAAAATCCCATGTCCCAACATGATAGAATCCATATTTTTCAAGTAATCTGATTTGTTTTGGAGTTGCTAAATGCTCGTCTTGTCTTGCTCTTAATTTTTCAATGATTGAGCTTGCATGACCACAGCATGTAATTGTGTCAGTTAAGATACCCATTCTCTCAAGATATGATTTTTGTCTTTCAGTCATAGGTCCCATTTCCCAAGGGAATGTTGGTTCGTAGTTAACCAAGTCTTCTGCTGAAATAGAAAGTGCGTATTCAAGAGGATCGACATATTTTCTTTGACGTTTCTTCATTGCAGCAAGTTCACGAGCAAGTGCAGCTTCACGTTCTTGAATAACATCCTTTTCAGCTTTGCTTTCTGCTTCAAGCAAATCAATGCCGCACCCTGTATCCATAACCAATTTATCAATACGTTTTGCGATACTTTCATCTTTTGAAATAAGTGCTGAAGGTCTACATAAGTCATGACGCTCTGTCATCCATAAGAAATCTAGTAGCAATAATTCTTTCTTTCCAGGACTAAGTCTCATTCCTCTGCCGACCATTTGTTGATATAAACTTCTAATCTTTGTTGGTCTTAAAACTACTATGGTGTCAACTGATGGACAATCCCAGCCTTCAGTCAAAAGCATCGAATTACAAAGAACATCGTATTCACCATTTTCAAAGTATTTTAATATTTCGTCTCTATCAGGTGATTTGCCATTGACCTCAACAGCTTTTAATCCATGAACATTTAATAAATCACAGAACTTTTGAGAGGTCTTAACTAGTGGTAAAAATACGACAGTCTTGCGTCCTTTGCAGTAGTTCACCATTTCTATTGCAATTTGATTTAAGTAAGGTTCTAGTGCTCCGCCAATTTCACCAACAGCGTAATCACCTTTAGACATTCCTACACTATTAATATCAAGTTCAAGTGGAATCATCTGAGCTTTTATTGGACATAAATAACCATCTTTTACTGCTTGATGCATTGAATATTCATAGGCTTTTGAATCAAAGAACTGTCCAAGTGAACGTTGATCGCCTCTATCCACAGTTGCAGTAAGCCCGAGAACATTTGCACTGCTAAAATAATTCAGTATTCGCAGGTAACTTTCAGACAAAACGTGGTGTGCTTCATCCACTACGATTGTCTTAAAATAATCTCTTGGAAATCTAGCAAGTCGTTTCTCTTGAGATAATGTTTGAACCGATGCAACAGTGACATTTAGTGGAGAGCCTATGGAGGTAGACTCTGCCTTTTCTAAAGCAGAATCTAACCCACTAGCTAACTTCAACTTGTCCGATGCTTGGTCTAGAAGTTCCCCACGATGAGCAAGGATTAAAGCCTTACTTCCGTCTTTGACTTCTTCTTCAACTACCTTTGAGAAAACGACCGTTTTACCTGTGCCTGTTGGCAAAACAAGTAATGTATTTTTAAAGCCGCTATTCCATTGATTAAAAATTGCATTAACAGCTTCATT
>JAKPKF010000462.1 GCA_029553845.1 bacterium
TTATTTGAGACAAATATTCTTCCTTTTCAATCTCCTCTTGAAAGTGTTCAACTCTTTCATCTGGATAAATATAATCCATTAGTACCTGATACGTAGGATTATCCCAGTTTATTTCTTTTTCATACTCTCCCAGACTTAAAAATTTAGAGATGTTTTTATGACCACTGCTTCGATATTCACGATATGCAGATATGAAGTCTTCAATTTTTTGTGATTGATTTCCTGGATCTATCTCAGTAAAAGAAAGTGTTAGCATGAATTCTACATCTGATGGCTCGTCTATTACAGACGAATCTATATCTTGTGCTTCCAGCCCATTTGGAATCATAGCGATATCTATTTTAATATATGCATCTTTAGGTTGAACCCACTTAAAATCATAATCTCTTTCTCCTGGTGTGTTCGATAATTGAACTGTAGCATCTGTTACAAAATCATTTACACTGAAAGGTCCCAAAAAATACATTGATGGATGAACCCATTTCTCCTTAACAATACTATTCCAAGAAACATTCTCCTCTAATCCTAATTCATATAACGAATTAGATAAAAGAGTTGCACCAGCACACACCCCCCCTCCCTTAACAATAGTTTTACCACTTGTAAATCCATCTTCAAATTTACTTAAATTTTCTAACTTTATTAAATCTAAATATGAATATTCCTGCCCTTTAAGGAACTTTCCATCTTTCTCTTGTCTTTCTGCAATTCCCTTCATTGCAGTCAAGATATTGATTGTCTTGTTAGGATACACTTCATTTTCACCAACAAGATAGGAGAAACTTGAAAGAATTTTAGCTGATTTTTGTTCTTCATAATTTCTCCCATCAACCACATAATTTTCATTTTCCATATGACCATTATCTAGGAAAACGATTGGTACACTCTTTGAAGCCATCACATTTGGTAAGATTGAAAACCTAACAAGTTTGTCATCTTCCCCTTTAAAGTAGTAGATATCTTTAATTTCTAAATTCAAACCTGCTGGTAGTTTCCATATTGTAGGATTCTCTTTGTGATTATAAAAATAATCTTGTCGAACTGGAATTAAAATAATCTCTGTTTCTTCTGTTGTCTGAATTATCTTTTCTACCTTTTCCATCTTTTCAGGAGTTAATTCTTTCCATCTTTCAACTTCGTTTAAATCCATATCTTTGTAAACAGTTTCCTTGCTGTCTGAGAAAGGGACAATAACCGTTGGAGTTTTTGTCTCTTTAGGAACAGTAATCGTTTCAACCATTGGAACTTTTGTTGAAACATTTTCCTGCATATACACATCAGGATTACTCTTACATCCAGCTAATGAAGCTCCTAGTGTACCAGCTATCCCAGCTACACTCACTATTCTTCTTAGTCTTGATGTGATTTCTGCCCCATCAAGATATTCATCGAATCGATCCCGAATGGTTTTATGGTTTATTTTAGAGACATCTTTTTCAATAATTTCGGCGGAAGAGCTATTAAGTGCTTCTATCTCCTCTTGAATAGGCTCTTGAACACTACTTGCTCCAATTTCTGTGTTATCTATTTCTGTCATTTGATAGTAAAGTTTTATGTAAAATTAAACTACTCTTCAAGAAACACAGTTTTTATATTTGCAGAAATTCTCTCATATAAATCTGGAATCTTTTTCCTCAGAAAAGAATATACACCTGCATAATCTTTAGCTACTAGTAAACAATAGAGATCCAATCTATCTGCAGGGTTTAATCCGTTTAGAATTATATTTTTACTTACTGCTTTTATATATTCATCATATAGGTTCGGCATATATTCGTAGCAATTATTTTAAAGACATTACCAAAAATCCTAACTCATTTATATCCTCTTGGCTCCAAAATTTCAAATCCTTCGTTTTTACTATAAAGGTAATTTCTTTTTCTAACTCTCTTCCCGTATATTCTTCTTTCTCAGGATCCCACTCTCGCAATAGTAGAATATCCCCTACTTCACATTCAAACTCTGCTATACGCAAGTCGAACTGTTTCTCTCCCGAGAGAACTTTCTCAAAAAGATACGGCTGTGTTTTTTTCTCTATTCTACGCATATTAATATTTTAAAAAATTAAATACCTGCTAACTGTTTAGCTTTCTCTAGAAGCTTCTCTTTAGTGTTTAACATAGGGTCATCAATTACTATGTCTAGTAATTCTCTCAATATAGTACCAAGTTGAGGCCCCTCTTTAACTCCAATTGCAACTAGGTCCTCTCCTCTTACCTTTAAATCTGTAATTTTCAATGCCATATCCTGCTGTAGAACTTCAGATATTCTTTTTTGCAATATGGTTATCTCTTCTGGATTGAAAGATGTCTTTGCATTTGACTGAGCATCCGCCATACGGAGCTTGAAGAGCTCATCAATATTCTCTATTCCTACCCTTTGTATGAATCTTCTTACAGCACTATCTGTCCACTCACGCAACTCTATCTTCTGTGCATCTTCTTCAGACATTTCTTCTGTCACATATGGATAGTAGAACATATGGTTTTTGATTAAAATAAGAACTCTCTTTATCTCACTTTGAGGAAATTTCATTCTCTTCATTATTACCTCTGCCATGTCCGCACCAACAGAATCATGACCATAGAAATGACCATTACCCATATTCGTCCTTGGTTTACCAATATCATGGAGAAGAGCTGCCAGTTTTACAGAATCCTCTGCACTGTCACATGTCCTAAGACTGTGCCAGTACACATCGTCACTATGGTAATACTTCTGTTCTACACCTACACCTTCTAGAAGTTCGGGCATAAATATATTTAGAAGACCAGTCTGTCTCATTAGTTCTATTCCAATAGATGGTTTGGACGAATTTAGAAGCATCTTCATAAACTCATCTCGTATTCTCTCCATCGAAACCTGAGAAGCTATAGGAAGAGATTCTTTAATTGCTTTGAATGTTTCCTCATCTATCTCGAAGTTTAATTGCGCAGCCAATCTGCATGCTTTGAAACCTCGCAAACCATCCTCTTTGAATCTTTCCAAAGGAGTCCCTACTGCCCTAATTAATGTTCCCTTTATATCTCCAAGTCCATTAAATGGATCATATATCTCTACTTCCTTTTCAATTTCCATTCCATCTAGTTCTACATCTGCAAGATTTATGGCCATCGCATTAAAGGTGAAATCTCTCCTTCCCAAGTCTTGGTCAATATCTTCAACAAATTTAACACTTGTTGGCCATCTACCATCTACATAATTAGACTCACTTCTAAAGGTTGTAACCTCTACTTCGTGAGTTTCTCCCTTACCATCTTGTACAAGTGCCATAACCGTTCCAAATTTGGCTCCTATGGATACTGATTTAGGAAAGATATTTAACATCTCATCTGGAAGTGCATCTGTAGCCAGGTCGTAGTCATGTGGGATTTTTCCCATTACTAAATCTCGTATGGCCCCACCTACAATGTAGCAAGCAAATCCCTCCTTACCAAGCATTCTACCTACTTTTTGAACATAATCTGGTATTACTATTTTTATCTTCATATTTCTTTTTCCTTCTAAGAAAAGCATACCAAAGAAAGACATCTAGAACAACAAATAGTAACAAACAAAGGAAAGATGAACTGTTTGTTTGAGGAAGTTCCTTTAAATCATCTGCTACACCCAGTATCTCTCGAGACTCTAATTGAATCTCTTCAGACTTCAATTCATACCCTATTCTTTTTACACAGATGCTCTCGACAGCTGGTTGTACATACCCTCCACCTACCCATTTATCATTTTCTCGCTTCGCAAAAACAGATATTGAGTCCGTAAAGTCCCATTCATAGTAACTGCCTCCCAGCACAGCACACCTCTCTTTTACATTTGGATTCGCGAGTGTAAATGGTTCCAATATATCTCCCTCATTTTCTAAAGAGTATTCCAAATATTTCTCTTCTGAAGGGAGAAGAGCAAAAATCTCTTGGTATTCCTTATGCTTAAAATTCAAATTAGTAAAATATTCATCTTCTGTAATATTTTTTACCTTAACTTTTAAATCAACTATGTCCACATCTTTTTCTGCTTTCAAAAGTTCTACAGTCAAAGGATTCTGTATATACCAGCTATCCAGAAGAATACCCCCACCCCTTCCATCTGCTATATTTCCTAAACCATCATAAGACACATATTTTCCCCCTCTGGACAGATTATTCCCTGAAAACAGAAATTCTATATTTCTTTCCACTCCTCCTATATTTAGAGTTCTAGATATATCCCCATTTGAAACAATACTTCTACTCAAAGGAACCGCTATTTCCTTAATATCCACACTATGCCCAGTACTATTCTGGTAAAAATACAA
This sequence comes from bacterium, assembly GCA_029553845.1. The sequence goes on from JAKPKF010000462.1 coordinate 4,292, forward strand.
AAGGTCTATCTTAGTTCCTGGAGGACCATATACCCTATCTGCAATATTGGGGATTCTTCTTGTATACCCCATATTTGCAAGCGTAAAAATACTTTGTGTATTTAAAATATTTGTCGTGTCCTGTCCAAGAAGCTCGTTTTCGTCAAAAGATATTCTTCCTTGCTGTGGAAAATTTTCTACAGTTAGAGCTGTTGCTTGGAAAAATTCGTTAGGTCCCGAATCTCCTTGAACATTGAAATCGTCAGCAAATATGGGAGAAGAAAAAAGAAAGAAAAGTAATAGAACAAACATATTGGAGAATTAAAATATTATTCTCCATATACTAGAAAAACAAAATGAAAATACTCTTAACGCTTCTCTTTAATTTTTACTTTTTCCGTTACATAGAAATTTCTCTTAAACCTACCCCTACCAAACATCATTTCGGTCATTGCTTGGATATAAGGGATGAAAGAGAAAGTAAGCATATTAAATGCTATTAGATATGTTTCCAAGAAGTCTAGAAGATGTCTCCACCATTTCCAACCTTTTGGCACAGGAGTAATCTGCCTTCTGTATATGACTACAGCAATATTCGAGAGCATAATAGCAGTAAATACATAACTTAGAAGACGAGGAAGATTGTATGCAAATCCAGTATATTGAAAACCTGGATTAACCCATCCCATGATAGAAAGACCAAATGTTAAAACAAAAACTACTGTTAAAAACCATAAATATTCAAACATGGTTTTTAAAAGAGCAAATTTTCTGTGTGCTGGAAAATTTTCTTTGTCTTGAGAAAGTGCCGCCATGGATATTGGTAGAGTAAAAATACCCCATCCCCATCTGTACTGTTGTTTGTAAAAAGAAACATGGGATTTAAAATATGTCTCATTTTCAACCGCATCATTATATGTAGGTATATATACTTCGTAACTCTTTGCTAAACCTTTGGATCTAACCATTGTATTCCAGAAAAATGCTGTATCATCATTTGGAATTTCTGGATCCCAATACTCTATATCTTTCAATGTTTTAAGGTTAACAACATAGGAAGAAAATGTTTCCCTTACATTTATTGACTCTCTACTAAATGGAACTTTCAAGTTCTTTGTCAAAACCCAAAGATGAAGAATAACTAAAGTCAGCATATTTGACTGAGTTCTAATTATGGATGGGACATTCCATATATTGTTGTTAAATGTATGTACTGCTGAAGCATAGTATCCAAGATCTGGGTTTGGAACTGTAAGATATTTGTATGTAATCGCAGAGAGATATTTAGGATGTACTCTTTGGTCAGAATCACATGTAGCTAACAAATAGTTACCAATGTCTTTTCCTTTTTTCTCCAGGTCTTTTACAAAATGTCTTGCAGCCCAATTAATATTTGCCCCCTTTACTCCAGCAATTTCTCCTGGAATTCCAGCAGGATGAATGTAATACTGCATACTACCAAACTTGTTACCAAACTTCTCTTTCAATTTTTTAAAGTTTTCAATCTGTAAATCTTTCTTACTTTCTTCCATTGCCATTACCACATCTATTTTTTTTGCACCTACATCACTATTAACCCAACTTTCAAAAGATGGAATTAAAATATCTAGACTTTCGGAATACACAGGACAGAGGTACACATATCTTAATTCATTGAATCTTGCCTCATTTACTTCTTTAATCTTTTTCATCCAATTTGTGGATATATCTCTTTTCATTCTCCTAACACCTATGTATCCTCCAACAACAAACTTTACAGTTCTGTATGCCCAATATGTAACTAGATATGCAATGTATATAACTAATGCTTCCTCCCATTTAAATATTGCGAAAATTAAAGGAAGAAGTAAAAGCACCCAGACAAATAGACCTGGAATCATCTCATATATTCTTTTCTTGTAATATGGCATTCCTGCAGGAAAGCCCCCATCTCTATCCTTTGGTTTGTAGATATTTTTAATTGTTTTTGTATTTTGTTCCATATATTTGTATTAAAACGGAGAGGGCGGGATTCGAACCCACGGTACAGAAACCTGTACAACGGTTTTCAAGACCGTCTCATTCGACCACTCTGACACCTCTCCAAAACATAGAGATTATATCAGATATTTACTCTAAACCTTATATCTCCCCTCAAATAATTCCTTAACTATATATTCTAAACTCGGTTCCTGTATATTTAAATCCTCTACTTGAAAAGTATTGAGCAATTTAGAAGAAGCAGATGCTACATTCTCTCTTGGTACAGAAATTATTCCAGATAATCCAGAAAACTCCACTATTTCCCCTACTTCCTCTATCTCTTTATGTGTCGCCACAGAGGAAAGTGTAAATACAATCTCTTTGTTTTTTACAAAATTTCTAGCTAAATCATCTATCTTACCATCATAAATCTTTTTACCCCTATCTATAATTATGACCCTCTTACACAAATCCTTAATATCCTCCATATTATGACTTGTTAGAACAATACTTGCTTTGTACCTCTTGTTGTACTCTCGCAGGAAATCTCTTAATCTCTGCTGAGATACTACATCTAACCCTAATGTTGGTTCATCCAAAAAAAGAAGCTCTGGAGTATGGATAAGTGATGCCACTATTTCACACTTCATACGCTCTCCAAGAGAAAGTTTTCTAACCGGAATGTTTACCACTTCTTCTATCCCCAAAAGCGTCACCATTTCTAAAACAATCTCTTCAAACTTTTCATCACTTACTTCGTAAATCTCTTTGTTTAATTTGAAAGTTTCAATAGCTGGTAACTCCCACCACAGCTGAGATTTATTACCCATAACCAAAGAAATTCTTGAAAGAAATTCATGCTTCCTTTTCTTGGGATTAAACCCTAGAACTTCTACCTCTCCACTATCTGCAGTAAGTAAACCAGTTAGACACTTTAGTGTGGTTGTCTTACCTGCACCATTTTGGCCGATAAAGCCTACAAATTCTTCCTTGTATACTTCAAAAGAGATATCGTTTACCGCTTTAATATCCTCATACTTTCTGTTAAACAGACTGGAAATACCCTTACTTTTAAATATTCTAAATGTTTTACTAAGATTTTTTACAGATACAACTGCTTCTTTCATACAAAATTGACTAATTAAACTAATTTACAATATCATTAAAGTATGAAATCTGCCAATATTTTTAAAACAGTATCTTTACTACTAATAATAGTCCTTAGTTCTACTGTATATGTTTTCGCAGAAGATCTAGATTCTACTAATTACAAGATAGTGGGAGCAAAGACTGCAACAGGTGGCGGACTTGGAGATTCTACGAACTACAGTGTAATTAGTAGTCTTGGAAAGGTATCCGCAGATCCTAGAAATTACTCTACTAATTACAGACTTTACCAAGATCCATCTGCAGCATTTCTAGCAGCACAACCTACGCTACAATGCTTCGAGACTACAACAAATGGTTCTACAGCTTGTACATCCGGACCACAGGAATTACTAGATGGAGGTATGGTAGCCATATGTGGAACTGGGGGCTGTTACGACAAAGCAAGATTTGAGATATCTGCGAGCTCCAATCCTTCAGATACCCTATACGGTGTACAGATATCAACGGACAATTTCGTAAACAATATACAATATATAGACGGTTCTACATTTAGACCTGAGAGTTATGCAAACCATAATATTAACGATTACAGAACAGAATCAGTATGGGAAACTGAGGTATTCAATATACAAGGGCTATCTGCAAACACTCAATACTACATTAGACTAACAGCTCTACATGGAGATTTTACAGAATCAGATTACAGTATTGCTGCCAATGCTACTACATCAACTGGAAGCATTTTCTTTGATATAGATATTGCAATATCAACAGGAATCACTACAGAAAGTACTCCACCCTACTCAGTAAGTTTTTCTAGTGGTACAGCCCTAATAGCAGGAGCTGCAACAACCACGGCAACAAGTCTCGCTTGGTTAGATATAGATAGTAGTGCTACAGGAGGAGTATCTGTTATTGTCTTTGGAAAATATGGTGGACTCCACAGTGCAACTACTACACAAACCATAACATCAAGCACAGAAAATTTAGATGTCACAGGAGCCGAAGGGTTTGGACTTCAAAGTTACTATATAGATTACGATGATTCATCTCCCTACTATGGTACACTTACAGCTACATCCGATTATTCTGGAAATATAAATCGTGTAGGAGGAGTTTCTACTACTGCAAACAAGATGTATTCTGGAGATGGCCCCATCAAAGCTGGAAGAACTGGAATATACCTAAAAGCTAGGGCTGGGGTAGGAATAACCCCTGCCTCAGACTATTCAGAAGAGATATATTTTGTTTTAGTCCCATTATACTAGAGGCCACTTAATTATCCCTTGACATGAAAGAATATATTAATGTAATCTGATACGTATAGAAGACTAATTCAGTTTAACTGCAAATAATGAGAAAACCTAGCATATTCAAGTTTGTTTTAGCAATTGTCTTATTCTGTTCTCTTTCGCTTTTCATCTTTCCTTCCTTTAAATCCAATGCTGGTGCTTTAACTGCAGTCTACCTTTACTTAAGTAGAATTGAAGCAAATGTAGCTGGTTCTGCAGAAACTTTAGAGATTGTTTTAGCAATTGATACTGGTCAAACTATTCCAGCTGCTGGAACAATTACACTTTATTTCCCTGATGCAGATGATGGAATGTGGTGTAGAA
>JAKPKF010000029.1 GCA_029553845.1 bacterium
TGTTTAATATCTTTTTGCTTCTTTGCTTCTTGAAAAATATATGCATATGCACCAATGAATATAAGTGTCACAATTAGTATTAAGATAATCCTGATAAATGTTTCAGGTTGTATATTGATAGTGATTAAATCTGAGACATACTTTTGAAAGATTAAGTCTGCAGAAGAGAAGAGTAATATAAAAATGAATATTACTGGAACAGCCATTACAATACCTCTTACTATATGAGATAAAGTTTTTTGTTTTTTACTAACTTTGTGCAAAGAGAATAATTCTGACAGAGTACGAAACAGGGGAAGAATGAACTTTAATGGAAGAAAGATGATCTTTATATAATCTTTCATCAAAAAGTTACTGACCTTATTCCCATATACTGTCTTGGCTATTAATAACAAAAGTATTAAGGAAATACATACATTAAAAAAAGTAAGCAAAGTACTTGTACGAATAAAAACCATTGTACTAAAGAAAACTAGTGGAATTAAAAGCCAAACCACTTGTTTGTTTATTTGTTTTTTAAGAATATGAGAGATAGCGAAAAGACCTAATACAATGAAGATAACATATATGGGAAAAGTGATACCAGGTATTTTGTCATAGAAAAAATAGTCAAAGAGTAGGCCTAATATCAGAGAAATCCCTAATATTAATCCCGTTTTATTATTAGGAGTATGTGTTTTTAAGATGTTCATAAGAGTACTGTTAATATACTACCACTGTATCTACTATGAGTCAAAACAGAATTAACAAAGGAAAGGAATAAATTACAAGAAGAAGTAAACATTAAATTTATTAATGAAAGACAACCTAGTCTAAATCTCTCTTCATTCCATTAACATGCCTCGTTAACCTCTGTTTTAAAGAATCAAACCTGTTATTATCAAAATTCTTTAAAGACACAGGTATCTCTGTAGCATACATCTTATTCCTATCTGGATTCCTATAATCTGCTATAGATAAATATATACCAGAAATTGTCTTCTTAATTATAATTGCATACTGCTTCCTTTCTTGTTCATCCTCAAAAGAGAACATAATCTCTTCAATTGACTTGTAGGCTAGCTCATTTGCCTTTTCCCTAAATCTCTTTGATTGATCAATAAAACTAACATCTAAATTCTTTCTGGCTTCAATCTGTTGCAAAGAAAGATTTACTTTATCGAAAGCTTTTTCATCATTAAAAAGATAATCCTCCTCTATACGTTTAACATATTCTGTAGCACTAGAATTATTCTTCAAATTTTGCACAGTAAACTTTAAAATCTCTTTTTCAGAACCATTCCTCTTGAACTCGTAGGCCTCAACGCTATGTATTCTCTTCAAATCTCCTCTGTCTAGAGTTTTCTTTGTGGTACCAAAAAGCTCAACATTTGATGGATATTCAACTACTTCAATTGCCCTTAATTCAAGTCTCTGTATATCGTTATTCAAGATAGGATACTCTCGTAAAACCTCCTGACCCTTGTTAAAAATCTCTTTTAATTCATCAGAGAGTCCAGTCGAATCCTTCAAATCTGTAAATGGTCCAGGAAGAGGATTCTGCTCAAAACGAGAAATATCATTATATTGGGGTTGTTCAGGCACCTGCGATGAATTAAAATCACTCATATTTAGGCAGAATTACATTAATATATCTAATTTATCAATTACTCATGCACTAGTCAATTACCTCTTTATTACAAGATTAACAATCCTTATATCGAAACCACAATCTACCTCTAACTTTTTTGCTAAATATCCAAGAAAATGACTTCTAAATGGAGATACAAAACTATGATCTTCTACAGAATAAATTATTAAACTCTCCCTGTTCTGTACATATTCCATTATCTTACAAAGCAAATTATCACAACCCTTTTTATTTAGTCCTGGCAACTGCCTATTTAAAGAGGTAAACATGGGAACATCACAAATCTCTTTTACAACTTGTATCATTTCTTTACTATTCCAAAACACCCTCTCATAATCATTCCTGTTAGTTACAATTGCTACATTCTTATCTACAAAAACATCAGATACCAAAGTACAGAAAGAATTTTTAACACTCTCAGTTATAGTAGGAGTTACAAAATGGGAAACGATTGGCAATTTTAAAATATTCTCTGCAAAAAGAGTACCATCTATATCCACCAAACAGAACTTACTCTCATCTTCTACTGTATTCTCTTTAAGATAATCTACTGCCTCTTCAAAAGACTTAACTACAATTTCACTGTAACTATTATCTCTTTCTTGATTACTTGTTTCCATTTTTCTCGATTATTATTTTAATTTCTTCAAAAGTCCTTGTATTCATCAACTCCTCTCTTAGTTTACCCGCTCCATCAAAACCACTAACATATGCCTTAATATATTTCTTCTGTATATTGAAATTCTTCTCCTCACCATATACCTGTTCAAATATCTCTAAATGTTTTTTTAATGTTTCTAACCTTTCCTTTTTGGATATATCCTCTCTTCCAGAAAAAAGCCATGGATTTGTTAAAATCCCCCTTCCAACCATATATCCATCTAAACCATACTGCTTTGCCAGTTCCTCTCCTTGCATAGTACTTTTAATATCTCCGTTACCAATTAACAAAGTATCTGGAGATATTTCATCTCTTAATTCTTTAATCTCTTTGAATATGTCCCACTTAGATGGAGTAGAGTAGCCCTCCTTTGCTAATCTCCCATGCACAGTTAACATGGCTAACTTTTTAGAAAGTAAAAACTCTATCCAAGAGTAATCTATCTTGTCATACCCAATTCTAGTCTTAACAGATACGGGAATATCCTTGGCATTCTTCTTAACCACATCTATTATCTCACCACTTAGCTCTCTTTCTTTAATTAGTGCAGAACCACCACCAGTCTTTAGTACATCTCTGACAGAACAACCCATATTGATATCTATACCATCGGGTTTAATCTTTTTAACAATCTCTTTAGTTGCTTTAGCAAAGTTCTCAGGAGAGTTTCCCCAAAGTTGTACTATGATTGGCCTCTCTATATCCTCAAAGGATATTCTCTTTGCAACAACATCTTTACCCTCCGAACAGTAACCATTAACATTCATAAACTCAGTAAAGAATATATCTGGTTTTCCAATATCACAAAGAATTTGTCTAAAAACAGTATCTGTGACATCCTCCATAGGAGCGAGGATTTTTAGTAATTTACCTTCCATCGCCAATTCTATCACATATTGTAAAAACTTGAATTCTGTAAGTATTTCAAATAGACTTAAAGATAAAGATAAACTGCCCATAAAATGGAAGTTAAAAACACAGTCTCGGATAGTTCCGGACAACAATTACTCACAGAGACAAAAACCGATTCATATTCGGCTATATTTTTGTACTTCATACAAGATTTTTTAAGATGGTGGTATGTAAGAATGCCAATATGGCATTTAAGAAAGCTTGCTCGTATTAGTGTTGTTGTTAACGACAATCTCTCACTGTCTCTGTTAGTACAAAATTTCTTCTTACCATGGCATAGAGATTATTCTATGATGGGATATGTATTTGGACTACTCATTAAAATTCTGTACATACCAATTGCTTTAATCATATATCTTACAAGCATACTAACTTACACAATCATCATACTAATTTGGTTACTACTTCCCATTGGTACACTTACATTCATTTTTACTTCAATACTTAGATAGTTATGGCATTAGATTTTGATATGCAAGAAAAAACAATATGTGGATACCATAAAAGAAATACCAATAAATTTGGTATCCTTGAGAACAAATTTCCAATCTTTCAAGATGAGAATGACTCCATATTTCTTCTAACCAGAGATCATTTCTTCTCTATATCTACACCACAGATTACATCTGTTATTAAAAACTACTTAAGATACAAAAAATTTGGAGATATTAAAAGAATAGTGGCAAATATTCTTGTTCTCCCTGGTGTCTTCATTGCTCTTGCATCTATTTTGAAATATGCTGACCTCTTGGATCAATTTGAGTCCATTACTAAAATACTAGAGAGTAAGTTAGTAAATGTACTGTTTGGTATTTCCATATTCAATGTCATAATCCTCTGGCATGATTTCTACGAAGAAAAAAGCCATCCTATTCAATTACCAAAAGCAAAGAAAATACAACAGAAAGAGATAGATGAGATAAAAGCAACAGGGTTTAAATTTGGAAGATATGGTCATCTAGATACTGTAAGTTTTGCTTCAGAACAAACTCTTGAATTACTCTGTAACTTTACAAAAGACAACCAATTCCAAACATACGATCTTTTTAAATATCTTCTTAAAGAGGATTACGACATTCAGCAGATTGTAAGAAGATCTGGGATAGAGATGTCTGTAAATGAGATGGAAGAAAAATTCAAAATCGGAGAGGATGTCATTCCAGATTATCCAATTACAGCCCTGAGAAGCATACTAACATACGCCATAGAGGAAGCTATCTTAACAGAAAGCAGACAGTTAGAACCTCAACATATATTTCTTGCCATACTAAGATTGTATCCACAGACTCTCAAGTATATACAAGCGAAAGGAATATCCATAGACATACTTAGAGAAATCTCTCTTTACAACAACAGTCTAATTGCAAAAGCACAAAGAACCAAACATCTTGATCCAAATATCCCTTACTTTAACAAAGGTGGCATAGCTAGAAGATGGATATATGGATACACCTTCATATTAGGACACTTCAGTAAAGATTTAACTGAGGAAGTAGCAAATAACAGAGATATCTACGGTATAGGACATGATGAAGAAATTGAAAACCTTGTTTCAGTCCTTGGAAAACTTTCAAACAAAAATGCTCTTCTAATTGGTGAAGCAGGAGTAGGAAAATCTAGCTTAATACTTGGAGTTGCTCAAAGAATAAATACTGGCAATGTTCCAATACAATTAAAAGACAAACGAATTGTCCAATTGGATATCAATGGATTAATAGCACACTCTCTAAAAATGGGAAATATTGAAGAACTAATAATGAAGGCAATGCAAGAATTAGAAAATTCCGGTAATGCAATTCTCTACATAGATGAGATGCAAGAGCTAATCCCAGCTAAAGCTGAAGAATCTAACCATTCTTTAGCAGGAATTCTTCTTCCATATATCCTAAACAGTAAATTCCCCATAATTGGAACTGTAAACTATTCAGATTACAAAAAATATTTCTACAGTAACGAATCCTTAAGACAAAGCTTCACAAATATTGAGGTTAAAGAAGTTTCTACTACAGATACATTGAAAATTTTGGAAACAAAGATTGCAACATTAGAAAAGAATTTTAATTGCTACATTACATTCCCAGCATTAGTTGCTTCTGTAGAACTAGCTTACAGATATATCAAGGAAAGAAAACTTCCAAGTAGTGCAGTACAGACTATTGAAGCTACATGCTCATGGGCACAATCAAATAACATCCAGAAGATAACAGCAGAGCATGTTTCCAAAGCTATCTCCATACAGAAGAACATAAACATAACAGATATAGACCAAGAAGAAAGTAATAAATTAAGAAAACTAGAAGAGAATATACGGAAAAAAATCATCGGACAGGACGAAGCAGTTATTGCAATTACTGAGTCTCTCCGAAGAGCAAGAACAGATATTAGAAATCCGGAAAAACCAATTGGAGTTTTTCTTTTTATGGGTCCAACAGGTGTAGGAAAAACATATCTTGCGAAGGTAGTAGGGGAAGAATTTTTTGGAAACAAGAGTGACATAATTAGAGTAGATATGTCAGAGTACCAAGATATAAATAGTGTAGATAAATTCCTTGGGACGACACAGGGTAACAATGTATTTGGACAAACAAATATTACCCTCGTTGACAGAGTTAAGAGTAATCCTTACACAGTAGTTCTCTTTGACGAAATAGAGAAGGCAAATCCTAAAATCCTTAATCTTTTCCTTCAGATTTTCGATGAAGGAAGACTCACAAGTGCAGCGGGAGAAACAGTAGATTTTACCAATACTATTATCGTTTGTACAAGCAATATTGGAAGTGGAATTCTTCTTCAGGCACTAGAGCAGGATGAAGCACTGTGGGGAGAAGCAAAAGACAGAGCCATGATAGAGCTTAGACAATCACTAAGTCCAGAGTTACTAAATCGTTTTGACAGAGTCATTGTGTTCTCACCATTAGATATAAATCAGCTTAAGAATGTTGCAGAACTTCTTCTAACAGAACTTAAGGAAAGAATGATAGATAAAGGTATAAATATTAAATGGACAGACCAGATACCAATGCTCATCGCAAACAAAGCCAACGAGCCAGGAATGGGTGCAAGACCTCTTAAAAGATATATACAAGATAAAATAGAGGGACAGATTGCAAAGGAAATTATTGAAGGAAATCTCAAATCCGGAAGTGAGATAGATATAAAGGAGAATTGGATAATATAAAAAGTTGAAAAATACGCAGTTATCCCATATAATCTCAAAGTTAATATATACGAATTTTAACCATGGGTGCACTACCAAAAAGAAGAATATCCAAAGGGAGGAAGAACAGAAGAAGAGCTCAAGATGGATTGAAAGTTACATCTCTTTCTAAATGTCCTAAATGTGGAAATATGAAGAGAGCACATTTTGAATGTCCAAGTTGTGGCTTCTATAAAGAAATTAAAGAAACTAAATAAATGAAAAGAGCGACTGACCCTAGACATTTAGCAAGAGTCCTGGCACTACAGGAACTTTTCTCAAAAGATTTTAACAAAGATAGCGTTAATACAGATACTATTCCTCTTACAGAGTTAATTGAGTTAGATGAAATTACACAATACGACACAAAGTTATATGAGAAAATTAAAGAGGGAGTTATAGATAATAACACAGAGATAGATTCAATCATTACAAAATATGCACCTCAATGGCCATTAGATCAGATAAAACTTGTTGACCTTCAAATTCTTAGAATAGCAATATTTGAGGGATTCATTGGTAAAATAACACCTCCAAAAGTAGCTCTAGACGAAGCAATTGAGATTGCCAAAGAGTTTGGAGGAGAAACAAGTAGTAAATTTGTAAATGGTGTTTTAGGTGCAATATATGAAGAAACAAATGGAAAAGTTTAACGATATACAAAAGAATATTGGTATTACATTTAAAAATCCCCAATTACTGGAGATAGCTCTTACTCATAGGTCATATTTAAACGAACACCAAGGAGCAAATATAGAGAACAATGAGAGATTGGAATATCTTGGCGATGCAGTATTAGAACTAATTATCTCTGACTATATATTTCGAAAGTATCCAGGAAAGGCAGAAGGAGAATTAACAAGTATTCGTTCTGCAGTAGTTAGAACTGAAAGTTTAGCAGAAGAATCCAGAAAGCTTGGTGTTGGAGAAAATTTACAAATGTCCAAAGGAGAGAAAGATTCTGGAGGTGAAAACAAAGACTACTTACTTGCAAATGCATACGAAGCTGTTCTGGGAGCAATATATCTAGACAGTGGAATGGAAGAGTGTGTGAACTTTGTAAATAGAACTTTAGTACCAAAGATTGATCGAATAGTAGAGAATAATCTCTTCATAGATCCAAAAACTCAAGCTCAAGAGATAATTCAAGCAAAATACAAAACAACTCCAACCTATGTAATTGTAAAAGAAGAGGGACCAGATCATGACAAGAAATTTACAGTTGCTCTTCTCATTAATAACAAGGAAAAAGCACAAGGACAGGGAACAAGTAAGCAAAAAGCTGAAGAAGGTGCAGCTCTTGCGGCTATCGAAAAGATAGGAAAAGAATCTGAATCCTTGAATTAATATATATCATCTGATAAAATCCATCACTATGTTAAAAATAAGACTTAAAAGAACGGGAAGAAGAGGAGATCCACATTACAGAATTGTTGTAATTGAATCCTCTAAAGGAAGAGATGGAAGACCAATAGAAGAGCTTGGGGTTTACAGTCCAAGAAGTAATCCTAAAGTTTTTGAAATTGATCAGGAGAAGGCAGCTGTATGGTTAAAGAATGGAGCTCAACCTACAGACACTGTTGCACAGTATTTCGTTAAGTTAGGCTTACTTAAGAGCCTTAAAAGAGGTTCTCACAAACCTAACACAGAAAAGAAGACAAAGGAGCAAGAGTAAGAGTATAATAATTAAAGTATTTTAATTATTTTATTACAGATATGAAAGAGCTACTAGAACACATTGTGAAGTCAATAGTAAATCATCCAGATAGTGTAAGTATTGAGGAGAAGGAAAGTGTAGATTTTCCTGGACTTACTATTCTCACAATAGACGTCGCAGAGGAAGATAAAGGCGTTGTTATAGGTAGAAAAGGAAGAACCATCAACGCAATAAGAGATCTAATCACTATCAATGCAATTCGTACAGATAGAAGAGTAAAAGTTCTAATTAAGGATGACAAAGCTGGAAATAGAGAAGAACCACAAAAAGAAGCTCCACAAGAGGGAAATTCTACAGAAGGGGATATGCTCTACGACGAGATCTAATCTAACTCTTTAGCCTTGCTTTCAAATATCTTAACGACATTATCATCCGTTGTATATGGCTCGAATTTACTGTAAAGATTAAACTCATCAATATTCTCTGGAACATAATATCCTGTGACATTTAACTCTACTGTCCAATCCTTGCTAGATTCTGACAGGGATATATTCTCTACAGATATGATATATGGAGATGCAGAATACAAACTCTCTAGAAAACTCAATATATTTTCCAAACTACCCGAATATGCAAGTGGTCCACTCACACCCAATATATATTTTCCTTCTTTCTTTTCACCGCCACCAATTTTTATGTCTCCTGCAGAGATTTTCTCAGAAGAAAGATTTTTCTCAAAAGCCAGATTATCTATGTAGTATATAAAGCTAGAAACCTTTAAAGTCTTTGGTATAACATTTTTTGCATTAACCAAATCTGCTTGTAGGGTGGTCTCGTCTAGATTATTCAGAGCTATCTCAAGTTGTTCCAATTGTTTTTCCTTCGCCTTAACATCTACATATTCATTCCTTACTGCAAGAGCTTCCTTAATCATTGGTATAAATACAAATATTCCAAGTACAACTAGAACTATAACTGCTACTATCGGAACAAGGATATCAGTAAATGTCAATCGAGTTTTCTGAATCTTCTCACTTACTGCCTCTATCTCTTTCTTTATTTTTTCTTCTTTTACATTCTTTTTTATTAAGTTTGCCATTATGTTGATGATACAAAATCAGTAAATACTAATTTTCCTTGAAAAGTGAATCTCACTCCAGTTTCTGTCTTCCCAACAGATTTTAGTACAATACTCTCAACCTTACTATCGTTTGAAAGAAGATACCAAAACTTCGAGACTTCTTCATAACTGTAAGCCTCTCCATCTATATCGAAAGAAAGCTGACTTCCAAAATCAAAAGAACTAAGTTTTATACTACCACTCTTTGAAGCAATATTGTTTATGTACTCAATGACGGTTCTAGGAGAGAAAGCATTTTTTTGGATGTCTTTATACAAAGATATCCTTTCTCTTATCTCGTTATTTCCAGTTATCTTGTAAGAGACGGAGCTTAATCTCTGTTCATAGTTATATAGTTTTTCTTTCTCACTATTTAGCTGTATTTTTGAAATAATATTGAAACCAACAACTAGTATAGAAACAACAACTAATGCCATTAGACTAATAACCGCACCCATATTTAAAGTCTTCTTTTTCGTTTCTTTAATAACCTCTTCTTTAGAAAGATTTGGAATAAGATTGATTCCTGTACTCTCCTTTGTGGGTGGGGTAGGAGGGGTAACTTTTTTAATGGGAGTTTCTTTCTTCTTATTAATAAGAAGAGCATCCTCTGGTTTTTTGTTTTGGATCGGGGCTTTATTCATCTTTTAATGCCAAACCAATAGCTACAGAGTATGAAGGACCACTCTTTGCTATTATATCTTTTAATTTATTGTCAATCTTTATGGAATTCCATGGCATAGCTATTGTAGCTGTTACTCCAAGACTCTTTGAAACATACTCTGGCAAACCTGGAAGCAATGCTCCATCTCCATTAAGGATAAAATCTGTGGGAGATGCAGAAAGAGTTTTGTTTTTGTAAAACTCTACACCTCTTCTTACCTCTACCATGATAGATTCAACAATAGGGGAGATAACATTGTAAATTTTTCCTTCTAGAACATTCTCAACAACACCGTAATTTCTTTTAAACTCCTCTGCTCTTGGATATTCAAAACTGAATTTGTTAATAATGGCTTGAGTAAGAGAGTCTGAACCAATTGCAATACTTTGAGAGAATACTAAATATCCATCAGAGAGTATACTCATGTCTGTACTATTTGCTCCGAAGTCCAGCATAACGAGATTTTTCTTTTTTGTAGACTTATACATTGCTCTACCCATAGCTACAGACTCCGTCTCGATGGCTACAAGCTCCAAACCAGCCAAGGTAGCAATGTTTATGTAAATATCTATGATCTTAAGAGGAGCAGCAACTAGAAGTACTCTAGGGGCGTTCTTCTCTTGGTTAAATCCGATAGGAACATAACTCAACTGAACCTCTTCAAGAGGCATAGGGATATACTGTTTAGCCTCAAAATATACAGCATCCTTAAGCTCTTCTTTTTTTACACCTGGAAATTCTAAAAATCTCGTAAAAACAGAAAACTCTGGAAGTGCCATTACTGCATTTTTATTCTTAATATTTGATGAATCGTATAGCTTTTTTAGAACATCTGCGAGTTTTTTCTGGTCTAATTTGTCCTCACTATTTATCACTCCTTTGGGAGTAATTTGTGAGCCTAAATTAACAAGCTCTGGAGTTTCAGAGAAAATATTCTTAAGCTCTACAGCTTTTACAGAATGTGTACCAAAATCTATACCTACATGATCGGGCAACTTTGACATATTTTGAGCAGATTTTAACTAATTAGTTTATATATAATATCAAAAAGTAATTATATTTGGTATTAACCAAGATACTTTTCTATTTCTTTTACAAGACCTTCATAATCCAGATCTATCTTTACAAGGTATGAGGAGGCTCCAAGATCAAAAGCCTCTTTAATGACCGTATCGCTTGTCATATTAGTAAGAATAATAACAGGAATATCTCCATACTTTTCTTTGTTTGTCTTCATTGCTTTCAATACCTCCAAACCATCAACACCTGGCATCATTAAATCCAAAAGTACAAGATCAATATTTCCCAATTGTGAAGCAAGTATGTCTAGTCCTTGATAACCATCCGTTGCTACCATGCTATTAAAGCCTACAGATTCTACTAATTCTTTGTATGAATCTAACAAATCTTTTTCATCTTCGATGATTAATATTGTCTTACCCATATTCAGATTCTAATAATTTAATATTAAAATATATCCATCTTATATATATTACCAGTTTATACCTTCGGTTGTAACTACCGCCTGCCTAAATACCTCTCGGTTTACAGGAGCACTTGAGGCTAAGTACCAACTAATCGGTTGAGCAGAGAGATCAAACCTAATTATGTAGTTTCCACCAGTAGATTCTGTATATGCGATATTGAATGAATTAATATCTACATTTTCAGAATTTAGCACTATGGTGTACATACGATAATCCTCAGTAGTTCCGTCAAAACATTTCTGTGCATTACCCCAAAGGTCTTGTGTAGAGGTTTTTATGACATATCCCATTTCACTTTCAGGATCCATGTCTCTAAAAAAACCAATACATATCCAGTTGGTATACCCATATGGTTTAAAGTGTATTTCATTCCCTGTTACATTTTCACCTAGTGGAACTGCATACACAGACGAGATATCTGCTATCTCAGGATTATTCCTAACAACACCGTTTTCTGAATCATACATTCGAGCATCCAGAGAGTTGTAAATCATTACATCAGCAGGATTTGAATTTCTAACAGTTCTTCTTACTAGCTCTAAAACAAATTCAGTCTCATTTCTTACTCTTGTTTTGTTACTAGATACTGTAGATATTTTAATTAGGGTAGTCAGAGTCACAGAAGCAATCAACATAACCATACCCATGATTACAATGGTGATTAACATTTCTACCAAACTAAAACCTTCGTATTTGTTTCCTTTCAGATTTATCATAGATTAACAACAGTAAAGTAAGAATAGTCTTTAACATTGTTTCCTTTCGTTATTGTTCCTTCCGAATTTAGCTCTCCAACAATAATATTCCCAGATACATATCTGTCTCCCACAGAATAAGATTCAAAGCAGTAAATCCTAAAGAATTCTTCATTAATAGCTGCATTTGAAACATACTCCCCTCTGTTTGCGTCAGCTTCTAAATATAAGAAGTTGCCATCAAGACCCTTCTTGAAAGTAAAGACTCCAGCCTCTGATAGTGGGACATAACACCCTGCAATATTTGGAAATAGATCTTCACCAGTAACTTTTTCCTGTTTTGCAATTTCTTTAACCGTTTCTGCCCCTTCGAGAGCAATTTGAGTCATGGTATCTATCTTTTCATTTTGTATTACTCCCTGCATTGTATTTACAGCTATTTGCATAAGGATAACGGAAGATGCACCAACTACCATAATAGCAATTAAAGCTTCTACAAATCCTAGTGCTTCATATTTTCTCTCTATCTGCTTTGTCATAATACTAATGATGATATTTTCCCTGATAAATTATTCACTATAAATTGTCTGGTTTTTCCAACTCCAAGAGGATCTATTGTTAAAACAAAATTAAAGACATTTTCTGCCTGTTTACCATCTGCTTGGTAATTTACAAGTTCTCCATTTGCGTCGTAAAAGAATGCTCTTCCAGAGATGGATTCAAAGACAACATATCCAATT
>JAKPKF010000480.1 GCA_029553845.1 bacterium
GAGAAGGAAGCTGCTGATGTTAAGAAAGAAGAAGTTGTAGAGACTCCTGAGGCTGAGATAAAGAAGGAACCTGTCACTATGGAGATTACTAACCCAGAGGCTATGACTAAGCCTAAGGTAGAAGAGCCGACTATGGTGAAAATTTCACCAAAGGGACAGACTCCTCTCTCGAAGGCTAGTGCTCTTGCTGTCCTTAAACAGAAGGGTCTATCGGACGAAGATGCTGTTGTCTTCTACAATATGAGGTCTGCACTTGGAGACCTAGATAACGTAAAAACAGTCGAAGACTTTAGCGACTGGTACGACAAAGACACTGAGCCTGAAGATTGGGCAGCTGCTCTTGGTGAGAAGGAAGCTCCTGTTGCTGAGACTGAAACTGAGGTTGTCGAAACGAAGCCAGAACCGAAAGCTAGAGAGAAAAGACTAGCAAAGAGGAAAGCTGCTAAGAAGGAGGTGATACCTAATGCCGAAGAAGTCGAAGCCGAAACAAAAGGAAAAAGACAAAAAGCAGCAGAAGAAGTAGTAGAGGAAGAGGGAGACGAGCTTGAGGATACAATCTATAGTTCTAGAACAGATGCTGAGATTGCGTTACTTAAGATGGATACTGAGGAAGCTAAGAATTATGTTATTATAGGAGATAAAGATGAATTCTATATTCAACACAAGAGGCACCTTCCTTCTTCAGAGTCTGAGAAGGCTGTTGGCTTGCCAACTAATCCACTCTTTAAGAATCCAAAGGAAACGGCAACTGAGGTTCTTCCTCAAGACGACTCCCTCGACTCTGGACTTACTCGCTTAATACATGATATAAACAACTGGCTTCATACGAGTGAGGATGTAGACGAGCTACAGCAGTATGCAGACATTGTAGTTAGGACTCTTAGTTCACTAGAGACTCATGCACGAGATTATCTTGAGATGTTCAACGGAGATGTTATTGCTTATGATAAGTGGGTCGATAAGCTGAACAGGCTCGCTGGATATATCTCCGATATCAGCCGTGTGAAACTAGGTCACAGGGTAGGAGCT
Source organism: bacterium (assembly GCA_029553845.1). Next base: position 1,030 of record JAKPKF010000480.1, read on the forward strand.
CTAGAGACTAGTGACCTAGCGTCTGGAATAAGTGAGATACTTGGTGAGCAGACTGGCGTTATGGATTCTATGCGTGGTTATAGTGAAGAGACGATGGACTTCATGGGTATGCAGAAGGCTTATGAGATGCTTGTGGAGCTTGGTCGTCGGGTATATGACTCAGCAAGTAATAGTTTTCAAGACTGGATGCTACAGATGCGTGCTTATCTCTCAAACGTCTGGACAAAGGTTAAGCCTTATATGCTACAGTGTTGGGACCTTATAAATGATGAGCGTGGGATAGCTGGTATAGATATAGCTGCTATGCATGGAACTGGAAAGATATTTGATAAGTTTTCTACTAAATATGTGAAGACAGGCTCAGGAGCTACTAGCTTCGGTTGGGGACTATATTTTACTACAGTGAAGGAGATAGCCAAGCATTATGCAGAGGAAGTGGCTAGGAAGGTTGGAGGAGAAGTAAGGTTCGGGAAGACTACTTATCCTGGAGGAGGTCTTGGTAGTCGTACGTCTATGATTGGAATAACTATTCAGAAGGTAGTTGATAAACTTAATAATGAGGGGCATACAGCTGCTATAGAATATCTACTACAGGAGAAGAATTATCTTGTAGAAAATATAAATATTACAGATGGTAAGATATTAGATAAGCTTACTAAAGAGCTATCTGCCATAGACGAAATGATAGAAGCTATCAACAACAATGACTATGATATAAAGAAAGGACTAAAGGTCATCTACAATGTCCGACTATCTAAGGCAGACAAGACTCCTCTTAATTTCTTAGACTGGTATGAAGAGGTTCCAGAAGATCAGATGCAGCAGATTATAAAAGCTGCAGAGAGGGAGCCACTTGTTAAAGAAGGGAAAGCACTTGCTGCTTCATTTAAGGTAGGCGATGAAACTTTCGCTATAGGAAGGCATGATAAGAATAATGAATGGGCTTTAGATTATTTAAGAGCTTATACCAATGCCTATAATAGATCTATAGAATCTGGAGTTAGCAGAGAAGATGCTCTTAGAGAATGGAAAGAACATATAAGGATAGCAAATAAAGCCACTAAAGGTATACTACCATTAGATATAATTCCAGAATCAGTAGGAATTATGTATCCTACTAATACTCCACTAGAGCAGATAAAGAAAGCTAAGACTGGTCAGGAAGTGTATGATATACTAACAAAGGCTCTAGGTCAGAAGAAGCACGCTTCTCTTTTCCTGAAAGATGCAGGGATAGATGGTACTATATATCCTGTAGGTGCCCTGAGTGGAGGAGAGACGAGTAGGTATGATACTACATATACAGCTCCTGGAATGTCAGAGAGACTTAGTAACTTACTTAATATAGAACTTAGAAATAATGCTAAAATTGGTAATAGTATTTCTTCTGGACTTAATGCTATAAGATATATGTTACAAGATCAAATAGAAGAGTATAGAGAATCTATAAAGAGGCTAAAAGATTCACTAAATAATATAGCTTCAGATAGACTTACTGAAGATATGATAAAAGCTGAGCGAAGACAACTTGAGTTAGATATAGAAGAAAGATACGAGGAGATACATGAGAATAATGAATTACTTGGTGAGTTAGCTGAGTACGAGAAAGTCCCAGAGAAGATAAAGATAGAGAAGAAGCTGAAGACGAAGAAGCGAGCTAAGATTAATAGTAGACTGGATTTTGATAGTTTTGTAAAACTATTAGATGAAGGCTTATATAATGACCCTGGACTACATATTGATACTCCAGAAGATGTTATAAGTTTAGTAAGATCTGCAGCTAAATCTTATATTAAAGACTATGAAAGGCAACTAAGTAATCCTAATCTAACAAGTCCTTATGATAGAGGTAAGGAGGCAGCTGATAGCTATAGACGTTCATTAGAAATAGAAGTAGAAATATATAATAGAGTACTAAAGCAAGCGGATATTCTTGCTGAATCTCCTGAACTTATAGAGATAACAGAAGAACCTACTATTAAAGACAACTACGTAATCTTCGATGAAGCAGACGTTGACATCGAAGGCCATATTACCCTCGGTTTCCTAGGTCTCCAAGGAGCCTACGAGATGCTTACGAAGATGTATCACCAGTGGCAACAGAGGAGAACTTGGCACCGAGACCGTGAGGAGCGCTACGTATCTAGCGACCAGAAGGACCATACTATTCACTACGTTAAAGACAAGGACATATCAGGAGCTTGGACTTGGTTCATGCACGCTATGATGCCAGCTCACAAAGGCTTCTCAGATTTGGCGAGGAGTATAGCAGTTCATATAGGACAAGCTAAGCTCTGGACTAATCATCAGATGGAGATTGAGCGGGAGTTTATAGAGAAGAATGTTGCTAGTAAGCTTGACAAGAAGCAGAGGAGAGACGCTCAGACACTTGGCTTGGCAGTCGAACGTTACTCACGTATCAAGAGGAAAGAGTTCGCTGACCTCAAGATGTCTCAAGCTGATATAGATATACAGACGAAAGCAGCTGTTGCAGCATATATTGCTGGATATCAAGAGGCTGACCAGACTACGAAGGACGTCTACCAGTTTGCTAGAGATGAATTCTTCGAGAAGATGAGGAAGAAGTATATAGACCATATGATTAGACAGGCTCATTACCGCTTGTCTGCTAAGTATAAGCCAGTTATAGATGGTATAGAAGCTGGCATCCCAGCTTCACAGGTTCTACAGCAGCTTGGCATAACTAAGGCAGGTGAGATAAGGAAAGCTCTTGCTGAGTATAAGACTTACAAAGAAGATATCAACAGCATTAAGAACTGGGGTACAGAAGACTATTGGACTCACATGATGACTGGAGATATTATAGTTACAGAGAAGACAGGAAAGAGTCGTAGTAAGGTTGGCATGGTTATAGCAGCTGCTCCAGATATAGATCTTGCAATGGAGAGAGCTAAGAAGTATATAGAAGAGAAGACAGCGCGAGGAGAAACTGTAGGAGATATAAGCATAAGAGAAGGCTTCGCTTATCAAGGTGATATGAAGACTATGCTCTCTAAGAGGAAATATATCTTAGTGGCTAGTAGGCTAGATAAGGCAGTTGAAAAAGCACTGAAGGGTGGAGGTCAAACTACTGGAGTAGGAGATGAAGCTAGGAGAATTCTCAGGAAGAATCTTCGAGATATCGTAGGTATCAAGCCTTCGCAAGTATTTGCAGCTCCTACGATGGAGACCAAGAATCTACTGATGGGCGAGGATGATATAGTCGACGCTATGAGTATGTATGCTTATGCTATGCACAAGAAGATGGCGTTCGACCCTGTTATAGCGGAGCTACAGACAGCTCAGGATAAGCTAGGAGATAATGAGTATACTCACCTTGAGGCAGTTCTCGATGATGCAAAGGGGAAGTACTATCTTGAGGATAAGATACTAGATGCCACGATTAGCACTCTTACAGGTGGAGCAATAGACGCTCATAGAGCTGCTTCGAAGACGATAGACAGACTTAGGAATGCTACTGTTATGGCTAAGCTTGGCTATCGTCCAGTCGCTGGCTTGTTAAATGGAGCTGATGGATATAGTAGGATAGCAATGCAACTAGGCGTCAAGTATCTTGGTCGAGCACAGAAGCTCTTGTCTAGTAATACTGCCGAGAAGAAGTTGGTAGATAAGTATAGTTGGGCACTTGGTGCTCGAGCTTTTGAACAAGGAGGCACGATAGCTGGTGGTGTTCGAGTTGGTTCGCACGTATTGAAAGGTGGTAAGCAACTTATCACACCGCTGGGTATGTTCAACCTTATGGAACTTCCAGCTCGTCGTGCTAATTTCTTGGCAGCTTATCTCTATAGTCAAGATATGAGTCCTGGACTCTCGGAGAGGGAACACGCCGACTTTGCAACGCTTAGTGTCTGGACTCTGCAAGGAGCTAACTTGGTGAGCATGATGCCAAGGCTTATGCGTTCTCCTACTGGTAGGCTCCTTACTTTGTTCCAGCCGTTCGTAGCTAGAACAGTTGAGTGGATGATTATGAACGCTAGTAGTCCTGCTTTCTGGGCTAAGTTCCTAGGTTATACAGCAGCCGTTGCAGGTCCTCGAGGCTTGATAGCTATGGCAAAGACACTTCCTCTTATAGCTTTCGCAGCTTCAGCCATGGGAGGTGGAGACTGGTGGGATAAGTTGGAAGAGTACCTACAGAGGAAGTGGGGAGGCTATGCTTCTGGAGTGCCAGGTGGAGTTGCTGGAGTTGATGTAGTAGGTCCTGCAACAATACAGCTTCCTAGTGTTGAGAAAGACCTTCTCTCTCCTCTAGGTCCAGTCGTCTCCAGCGTTCATGAGTTGTATAATATAGCTATGGCTTTCAATCCTGCGGAGACTGTGGCTAATAGACCACAGATAGCTAAGGCTCATTTGAAGAAAGCTGTCCCTGCTATTAGGAACATCTGGGATGTTATAGACTCCTTCTACGACCAAGATGGCTTCGTGTATAATGAGAAGGGAGATCCTATATACAACCTAGATTCGAAGTATGATAAGGCGTTGGTAGCCTTCGGTGCTAAGCCAGTATCGAAGAGCTATATGGAGACACTTAGTAGAATAGAGACGAAGGCACAGGAGCTTGAGAGAAAGTATGTATCGCAGATACTAAGTGAGTACTCTAATGAAGTAAGAAGGCTAACGAACGGCGACTATAAGAATATAAGAGAAGACGACCCTAGGATATCGAGTGCTTGGAATCGGATGCAAGAGAAGATTGCTGACTATAGGATAAGTCCTGAGTCATTAGAATCTGCAGCTAGTAGATTCGCTAAGAAACCAGGCGTGCGACTCTTGCTTAGAACGAGACAGACAAGACAAGCTGAGACGCTTGAGAAGTTGGAAGAAGCTGGACCTATGTTTGGTGTAGATTTTCTTCGATAACTAAGGTGAAATTTTCACCAAAGGATAAGATTGATGCCTAATAACCACGATGTAATAAACTACGAGTCTGGAGAGACCACTTGGAGTATTAAGATTGGAACTGTAGTCGCAATAGTCTTAGCTGTACTTAGTATAGCTATCGGTGGTATGGCTACTTGGACAGGATATATTTCAAGTAAGGTTGCTTCGCATGGAGAGGAGATAGCAGTGTTGAAAGCGAATACAGCTAATATACTTTCTACAATGTCAAGAATTGAATCTATTACAGATGATATAAGAAAAGACCAGCAACGTAGAGAGAGACTAGAATCTCACTCTAAATAAAAACAAGGAGGTAGTAAGATGAAATATGTACGGATTGTTTTAGCTTTGGTTTTTGTATGCTGTATTGGTGTTACTATGGCTGTGGCTTCGCCATTTATAATCTGCGACCCGCAGACAGGTGTGCAGTATTATAAGGTGACTGGTGCAGGGTGGGTTCCAGTGACTAATGTCACAGCACAGCCAGATGGTTCTATCAAGATGGATATAGCCGCGGCAACTGTGGGAACAAGTAACCTTAACTTTGTAGCGTGTAAGACAACTACTGAATGGGGCGAGGTGTGCAGTACGGCTACCCCTTTCTCCTTCACGCGACCCACAAGTCCAGCCGTCCCTCAAAACTTAAGGTTAGAGAAGTAAAGAGCTGGAAGTTGCAGAAGGTAAAGGAGAAGAAATGAAACTTTGGCTTGGTATACTAGTTTTATTATTACTGTCGGGATGTGCTACTTCTAGGGTGGCTACCTCCATTGGTGAGGATGTTGGATATAGCTTTAGCAAAGCCGCAGCAAAAGGTGAGGTTGCAGCCGATGAATCTATTAAAGCGTGGCCTTATGTATCTGGGCTTATTAGGGGGACACTTGGAGAAGACTATGACCATAAAGTATCCCCGTCCATCCAAGCGATTGTTGATAACCTCGATGAGTTGGCACAGCAGGATACTTTATCGGAAGAAGACAAAGGCAGGGTGATTGGGAACTACATTAGACTTGAGTACTTCGCTATTGCTGAGTTGTGGGATAGGTACGGAATTTCTATATGGAAAGCAGTCAAGACTTTCTTGGCGAGATAAAAGAGAAGGGGACTGTTTAGGTCCCCTTTTCTTATATACTATCTATCGCTTGTACAGCGTCCCATATACTATCATTGTGTAAGCAGTATAGAGTTAGTATAACTAAGTACGGCTCTGCATCTACACCAAATTCCTTTATCTTACTTATGTATATAAGAATATCATCTGGAGTACATTCGTATATGAAGCAGAACTTCCTTACCTTCTTAACCCACGTTTCTATCTCTCTATCATTGTTATAGAAAGTACATTCAGTATCTCCATGAGGTCTGTTACATATGATAGCATGAAGAAGAGTAGCTGCATTCCTCTCATTCTGTCCTATAGGAAGCTTAAGATCTCCCTCATTAATAGTCCCCTCTTCTATTAAGTTCTGTACTACCCTGATAAGTTCCTCTCTACTACATTCCGTTAGATCCATCTTCTGCCCTCCCTGTTGGTCTTAGTAATGTCCTTCCGCCTTCGTAGCCTACCGTGATACTCTTCATATCTTGTAGTGTCTTTATGACTACGTCCATTGTATAGGTATCTGCATCGTAGTGATACTTTCTTAGAACCTCATCGAGGTAAATCTCACCACGCTCAGCTATCAGTTGTATTACTCTATTCGTCAGGTCGATTATCTTACTTCTTCCAACGCCAGCGAAGACGTTCTTCATTCTCGTTTCTTCTTCCTCTAGTATTCCTATCGCCCTTATAAGGTCTATATCATCAAGGACCATACTGCTTGAGCGAGAAGCACTCATTACCATACATAGCTTAAGGATATGTATAGCCCTTCGTTCGAAGTAACCACCGAAGCGTAGGTCATCGAATGGAGGATGTCCGTCGCTCATTGAGTACCACTTAGTCCAGTCGTCTAAGAACCTACTAGTGTATGAGAACTCTCCGTGGAGCATACTGATACGCTCAGCGTCTCGGTATAGCTTCTCACCAATTTCTACTTCCTCTTTCGTAAGGAATGGTTGTACAACTGTCTTCCCTTTCCTAGCGGCATAGACCATTATCATCCTAGCTGTCAAGCCACCGCCTATGGCATCCTGCGGAAGCGTCGTCTGTAGTAGGCTTGGTGTCGTGGCTCCTATCAAGTTAACCCATATACCTGTAATGTCGTCAGTACCTGAGTGCTTAGTACGATAAGTCCACTTATCTCGGCAGTCGAACCAATCGCATAGATCTGCCATTAGCTGCATATTGTTGTAGCCTAGGAAGACAGTTAGTTCCTGGGAGAAGATAGTCAGGCTAGCATGAATGTAGATCTCTCCTCCCTCTCCGTAGTGAGTATCGCTTGTGTTCTTTAGTTCCCTTATCAGTGCTTCCCTTGTTATCGCTTCGGAAGCCATTCTTATACCCATCTTACTAAGTATATTGTAAGCAGGCCCCATTGCAGTACCTTTCCTACAGCCACTAGGACCAACTAGTACTATATATAAATTAGGGAAGACAGTCATCATTCCCCACGGTAGACTA
>JAKPKF010000070.1 GCA_029553845.1 bacterium
CCTTCGTAATTAACTACAAGATCTGTGTTCGTTACTTTTTCTAAGAGCTCATCCGTAAGTAAAGTTTCAAATGATAAGGTCTTAACACCTTTGAGAGTAATGTCAGTTTCACAAGATAAAACTTTATCTACTTCAGTCTGCAATGGACCGCTTTTTAAGTAAATTAAAAATGACATATCTTAAACCCCCATTGCTCTCTTATAAGTAAAATATCTACTGCTTTGGATTTTACCTGTTGCAGTAGCAATTTCATCCCCATCTAAATAAACTGGAACACTTACTTCTATCCTTTGTGTAGACTCACCCATTTCATTGATGCTACCAAGTCCATCTTTTACACTATTTTTCAAAGATAAATACACATCGCTGATGCTATCAAGGATTGATTTCTTTGCTTCATCGCCATCAATATTGGTATGAACTTTGAAATTAGCTTCCTTTGATAATCCATTAAATACATCGTTTATTCTTTCTGTAGCACTATCAGCGGATTTAACTGCTTCAGCTGAACCATAATCAATACCGTCAGCCATTCCTTCCATTAGCATGTCACCAATCCATGCCATCTTCTTAGATGGTGACTTGATACCGAAGAAGCTTTTAATACCACTCCATAAGTCACCAGCCCATGAAGAAACTTTATCCCAAATCCAGCTTGATAGGCCTTGAATACCTTCCCATAATCCTCTAACTAAGTTCTTACCTACATCTGACATCTGACCGAAGCCTGAACCAAATGCATTGACGATAGAAGCTACAATTTGAGGTATAGCCTTAAGAAGTTCTTGAATGATCGTTGGTAAGTTTGTAATTAAAGCCATAAAAAGCTGAACTCCAGCCATTATAATTTTATCGATGTTACCAATCAGTGCATTGACAATACCTGTAATAATCTGTGGAATCGCAGTTACTATTGTTTCAATGATTGTAGGGAGATTTTCTATTAAGGACACAAGTAATCTAATACCTGCATCGATGATTTGAGGTATCGCTTCAAAGACAGCATTAATAATGCCGTCTATAATCTGAGGTATAGCCTCAATAATTGCAGCAATAATAGTCGGTAAAGCTTCAACTAAACTAGTCAGTAGTTCAATTCCAGCATCGATTATCTGCGGAATCGCATCCAGTAAAAAGTCAACAATTGAGATGATAATCTCTGGAAGTGACTGAATTAAAACTGGTATTGCAGTAATTATTCCATCAGCAAGTCCTTTTA
>JAKPKF010000102.1 GCA_029553845.1 bacterium
TTGAGTAAAGCTATAAGTTCCACCGGTTAAATCCCATCCCTCGGGGGGCCAGATTTCAAAATCCTGAGTGTAAGGGAAAGTATAGATTGTGGGATCATAACATACAGCACTCAAATCAACAATGGTTGTACCTCTGTTATCCGTAATCGTAACAGTGCCATTGTGTATTCCTGTTGCAGTGGGAGCATACTGAACAGTAAAGATAGCAGTTTGACCAGCTGTAAGGTCTACGGGGGCAGGATTGGTAGTCAGTGTATAATAATCATCTCCTGCTATAATTATAGAAGACACACTAAGAGTACCACCACCTATATTGCTAATCGTAAAGTTCTTAGTTATAGTAGTGTTAATCTGTACTTGTCCAAAATCCCAACTGGCAGGACTAACAATAATAGCAGGATTTTGGGGTGGTTCCGATAGATGTAACATTACATTGGGTAGAGAAGTGTTTAAAGTTCCAGTTCCGGTAGGAGGCGTGTTATCCTGGTTCCAGTATTGATGGCATCCTGTTGATCCGGAAGTATAATAGAAATAAGGATAGGGGCTTGTGCCACTGCCACCGTAATTTGTCTCTACTGCAATGACTAAGTTACCTGCACAATAATTAAAAGGAGTATCCAGTTCAAATAAATGCCAACCCGTAGTATTAAAAGTATAAGTTCCGGTATCCACTAAAGTAGCATTAGCAACAAAATCACTCCAGGTCATAGCGGTTAGAGCTGTATCATTTGTCTGCATTGCATATATATTATAGGGAGCAGCATTTGTAGATGTTGTTGCACAATTCCAGGCAATTCTATCTACCAATCCATAGTTACCTACCTGACTATTAGTATATAATGCAACTGAACGTTCATAACCAAAATATATCCCAAAGGGCTGACGCTGAGTTGATGTCCCTGTTCCTATTATTACAAAACCTTGTTCTACAGTAGTAAAAGTGAAAGGAGTAGCAGCTGTCTCTCCGGCATTATTATATGCTTTAACAGTCCAGTAGTATTGTGTTCCGTTAAGCAGGGGGATAGTAGCTGTATAAGATAAGCTGGTTACATCGGCAATTTGAGTAGTAGGCGGATTGTTAGTATCACAATAGAGTTTGTAACCGTTAGGGATACCTCCTGTGGTAGGTGCCGTCCAAGTAAAGGTAGGTAAGGTACTAACAGGAATTGCTCCATCGGCAGGCGAAACAAGTGTAGGAGCTCCGGGCGCTTCAGGAGTAATATCCGGACCTATTACCAGATCAATATAGAAACTTGCAGCTTGTAAACCGGTTCTGATACCGAGATAATAATTATTACCGGCAAGAGAACTTAAATCCACAACTGTATTATACCAGGTGTTAGTTGCAGCGTGAGTAATGTTGCTACCGATTTGAGTCCAGGTAGTTCTATCGGGAGAATATACAACCTGCAAGGTTCCCGTAATAGCAGAACACAGGGTCCATAAATCTAAGGTACTGGTGCCGGTTATGGTTACCTTGGGGGTGGAAAGAATATATTGACTGGAAGTTGAACCATACTTATAGGCAGATTTAGTTCCGTGTTTAGCATAGCTTGTAGAACTGCTCCAAGAACCGGGATTTGCCCAACCCGCAGGCGGGAAAGTTGTATTTTCAAAACTTTCTGCCAGCTGAGTAGTAGTTGGGGTTTTGAAACTCCAGATAGCTGAAGCTGGAGAATCACCTATCTCATTTTTAGCCACAACCTTCCAATAATAAGTAGTTCCAGCTGTTAAAGTGGGAGTATAAGAAGTTGCTGTTTGGTTACTGCTTACTAAAGGTGGATTGGAGGAAGTGCCGAAATAAACATCATAACCAGTGGCATCCCCTGCTCCAGATGTAGGAGTCCAGGATAAAACTTGATCTGTAAAAGCCCAACCTCCATTCACCGGAGATAATAATGTAGGTGCCAGAGGTGCGGAAGAATTGGGGAAAACC
>JAKPKF010000135.1 GCA_029553845.1 bacterium
CAACTCTATGGTTATTCTGTAATGCAACTCATTGAAACATCGTGCATCACTGCACATTTCAGTGAGGAAACTGATTGTTGCTACATTGATGTATTCTCTTGTAAAACATTCAATGGACCAAAGACTGCAAAGTATTGTGCTGATTACTTCAATGCACATGCTTACACTTACAAACTATTCAAGAGGTAATTACTATGAGTGACATTGTTAATGAAGTTCTCGCTGCTCGTTATTTCCGTGAAGGTGAATCATCCTGGGAAGATGTCTGTAGAAGGGTTGCAGACTATGTAGGATATACGGATGATGAGAGGGAGATATATTACGACATGATGGTGAATAAGGATTTTGTGCCTAATTCACCTACTCTTATGAACGCTGGGACGGAAATAGGACAACTTTCTGCATGTTTTGTGGTTCAGTTATCCGATTCAATGGAAAGTATCTTTGATGCAATTAAGAATGCTGCATTGATTCATAAAGCAGCAGGTGGAACAGGTTTTTCATTTGGTAATCTTCGACCTGAAGGTGATAAAGTAAATGGAACAGATGGTGTTGCATCAGGCCCTATTTCTTTTATGAAAGTGTTTAATGCTGCTACTGACGCTGTGAAGCAAGGGAGCAAGCGTAGGGGTGCGAATATGGGTGTTCTCCCTGTTTGGCATCCTGACATTGAGAAGTTCATTACGTGTAAGAATACAGAAGGCGATCTTTCTAACTTCAATATTTCTGTAATGATTGATGATAAGTTTATCAACGCTGTAAAGAATGATAAAGAGTATAATCTTCATTTTGAAGGCAAGACTTACAAAACAGTCAGAGCAAAAGAACTGTTTGATAAAATTACCGATGGAATTATGCAGAATGGTGAACCTGGGATTTTGTTTTATAATTTAATTAATGATAAAAATACTTGTAAACATCTTGGTAATATTGAAGCAACAAATCCGTGTTTGGTTGGTGAAACACTCATTCTTACCAATGAAGGATATAAGCGCATTGATGAGTGTGTAGACAAAGAAATAACTATCTGGAATGGTTTTGAATGGAGTGTTGTTACACCGCATGTTACTGGTTATGAACAAGAGGTAATGACGATACTCTTTAACTTTAAAAATTTTTATTATGAGTTAAAATGCACACCCTATCATAAATTTATTATTGACAAAAATGGTAAAGAGATTCGTATTTGTGCAGATGAATTAAAAATTGGTGATAGAATACCTGATTACTATATTCCTGATATGAATACAGTATATGAACAATATTTTACTATTACCAATGCAACAATAGTTGATATTAAAAGAACAGGTGAAATTGTAGATAAGGTTTACTGTTTCACCGAACCAAAAAATCACACTGGTATTTTTAACGGCGTATTGGCCTCTAACTGCGGAGAGCAACCACTATTACCAGGAGAGTCATGTAATCTAGGTAGTATAAATTTATCTAACTTTGTTGATAATAGTAATTTTGATTATAACAGATTAAAAACTATTATTGAACAATCAACTGAATTTCTCGATAAAATTATTGATCTTAACAAATATCCCATCGAAGAGATTGCAGAAGCGAGTAGAAAGACTCGTAAGATTGGATTAGGTTACATGGGATTCCATCACATGCTTATGAAGATGGGTATTCCTTACGATAGTTCTGATGCATTGTATCAGGCAAGATTAGTCATGGGTATTCTTTATGATTCCTCTGTCGCTACTTCACATGAACTTGCAAAAGCACTTGGCACATTCCCCGCTTATGAAGGTTCTGAATGGTCACAACGTGATATACCCATACGTAATGCCACTACAACGTGCATAGCGCCCACTGGAAGTATTGCAACACTATGTGAAACCTCATATGGTATTGAACCTGTATTCTCCCTG
>JAKPKF010000139.1 GCA_029553845.1 bacterium
AAAGGGGCAATAATAAACTCAGTCACTGTCGTAATCCTTAAAGAAGCCATCAGCTCCAAAAGCATCTCGTTGAAAGATTGGAAATGTCGGATCTCCTCGTTCATTAGTATCTCTAAACCCAATCCCAAAAGATTCTGGAGAAGGTCGAGAAGCACCTAGACTTTCGATCCCAACTGCATTTTCTTCAACGAATTCTTGAACATCATCTAAAATAATCTGAAACCGACTCTTTTTAGGAGTCTTAGTTGTAGGACCAAATCGACCAGACCCATTAATCCCTTCAGCAATCGCTGCTACTTCTTCTTCAACGAATAGAGTTAGCATATCGGTAACTAGATCATTAGTTACAGGAATAGAAAACCCATACTTTCCCAGAATTGAATTAACAAGACTACTTACTTGATCAATGAAAGTAACAACTTGAGCTTGAGTAGGCCGAGTTGTCGTTGAAAAATCTCCCGAAGTTGTAGCATATCTAGGAACAAGAGCTGCAACTCCTGTTGAAGCCCCATACGAAGAAGTTTTTGGGTCTGTCATAGTACTAATCTCCTAAGAAAAGCCATACTTCAACATAATCGTTTGCATCTGCTTTGTCAATCTTTACAGTTACTTTATTATGAACAGGTGTGGGAACTACATGACTAACATCTGTATAGACCTCAACCAAAGGGAAGAAAATCCCATCAGTATTCCCAGTAATTTTAGGGACTAGATCATATGCAGGAGTATCTTCAGCTTTTGATTGAATACTCACTTCAGTTGTTGCTGGAGGACTTCCTGTATACTTTACAACAACTCCCTTAACGAGGCCTATAATAACATGAGTTGACGTACCTGTTGCAGTTGCATTATCATCTGTACCAACAGCAGCACCGGATGAAAGAGGTCCAAATTTTCTCATAAAATCTCCTCGAGTACTAGATGGGGAGGGGACCATCTAGTACTCTTACAGTCCACAGGAGAGGTCTGTAGGCTGTCTCAAAAGAAACCTCTTGAAACAGCCTACGATCAACCAACCTGACTTTGAGTAATACCATTCAAG
>JAKPKF010000151.1 GCA_029553845.1 bacterium
TTATTTAAACAATACCAAATATGTAGTATAATGGAATAGTGTCAGGTAAGTGTTGGTATTGATTCAGATAAAGAAGGGATGAATTTGTCAATTTGGGTTAGAAAAGGAAAACCTGAAGAGCTGGAGCTTGTCTTTCCATACAATGAGGAATATATTGCTAAAGTTAAGAAGATAAACGGGCGCAGGTGGGACAAGGATAGTAAAAAGTGGCTTATACCGGACAGTGGGGAATCTCTTGAGCAGCTGCAGGAGTTGTTTAGTAAGGATGAGATTATAATTGACAAGAGCATTTTTGATAATACCAAATCCGGAAAAGCTGAGGAAAGTCCCAATGACCGGTTTTTGAAAATGATGAAAGAAGGACTTAAACTTAGAGGTTACAGTCCTAAGACCATAAAGTCATATACGAGTCATGCAAAACTGTTTCTTGAGTATTGCGGTAATAATGCTGACCAGTTGATAAATGATGATATAAATCGCTATCTTTTGCACCTATTAGATGAAAAGGGCAATGCATATTCATTCGTGAGCCAAGCTGTAAGCTCAATCAAGTTTCTATTCGGAAAAGTACTTATGAAAGATGATTTGCTACTTAACGTTGTTAGACCAAAAAAAGAAAACAAGCTGCCGGAAGTACTAAGTCAGAAGGAAGTGTTGAATATTTTAGATAATGTAAGTAACCTTAAGCATAAAGCAATACTAATTCTGACATATTCATCCGGATTACGGGTAGGTGAGGTTGTACGGCTTAAATTAAAGGATATTGATAGTGATAGAATGCTTATACATGTAGTTCAGGGGAAAGGAAGAAAAGATAGATATACTGTACTCTCTGAGGTTGCTCTCAAGGTTCTGCGTGAATATGCAAGGGAATCAAAGCCGGCGGTATGGTTGTTCCAAGGCGAAGAAAAGGGTAGACATATTAATGAAAGAACTGTCCAGCGTGTATTCGAAAATGCAAAGGAAAAGGCAAAGATACAAAAGAAGGTGTCAGTACACAGTTTAAGACATTCTTTTGCCACTCATCTTTTGGAGGGGGGAATAGATTTGAGATATATTCAGGAGCTTCTAGGGCACCAAAGCAGTAAAACAACAGAGATATATAC
>JAKPKF010000161.1 GCA_029553845.1 bacterium
TAAAGCAGAATTATCTGATGGCAGACAATTCCCTGTTTATTTAGAAATAAAGAAGCAAAATGGAATGCCTCTTTTGTGGGTGGTACTTTCATTAAATAAAAATGACGAAGATGGAATCATGGATGGCTTTGTTTTCGATGGTGACATTCTCCAAGAAAGCGATTTTGCCGTTGCAGATGTTGATGAAACATTATCCGCCGAGGATGCAATTACAAAGGCATTATTTAGCAACGACGTACCTCCAAGGTGGATTGTTCTTATTGGAATGAACGGCATCGCTCTTGTTGATAGAAATAAATGGAACGAAAAGCGTTATCTTGGTTTTGATGTCTCTACAGTTTTCTCTTATAGAGATGAAAAGACACTTCAAGCTATGGCGGTTCTTCTCCATAAGGAATCACTTTGTCCAGAAGAAGGAACTTCGCTTTTAGATGAATTAGATGAAAATTCTCATAGACACGCTGCTGGTGTTTCTCAAGATTTGAAATATGCTCTTAGAGAATCAATTGAATTATTAGGTAACGAAGTTCTCTATGACCTTAAACATAACAAACACAGAAATTTAGATACTGACCCAGTTGATCCAGGTGATTTAACAATGCAATGTTTACGATACATGTATCGTATGTTATTCGTTTTATTTATTGAGGCCAGACCAGAGCTTGGCTATGCTCCTATGAGAGAAAGAGCATATGCTCAGGGCTATTCTCTTGAACAATTAAGAGATGTTGCTGATGAGATTAATGAAAACACTGTCGAGATTGGTGACGGGTATTATTTCAATGAAACCATAAGCGGATTGTTCCGTCTTATTTATAATGGCTATCCAGAAAACCAAGCTGAATACGATGAAGCCATCAAAAAAGAATCAATCCATGATACATTTGTTGTCCCACCTCTCAAGGCCCACATTTTTGATCCAGATTTAACGCCGTTGATTACTCAAGCCAAATTAAGAAATTCGGTACTTCTTGAAATTATTAGGCTCATGAGTGTTTCTCGTGGTGATAGTAAGAGTGGTGGTGGAAGAATTTCCTATGCCAATTTAGGCATCAACCAACTAGGCTCTGTTTATGAATCACTTCTTTCTTATAGAGGGTTTATTGCTGAAAAAGACTTATATGAAGTTAAAAGAGCAGGGGATTCATTTGATGAACTTGATGTTGGATACTTTGTATCAGAAGAAGAACTTAATCAATACACTGATGATGAAAGAGTCAGATATGAATATGGCCCTCATAAAGGCAAACCGAGAATGTATGAAAAAGGCACGTTCATCTATAGATTAGCTGGTAGAGAAAGAGAAAAATCTGCTTCCTACTACACTCCTGAAGTATTGACAAAGTGCCTAGTTAAATATGCCTTAAAAGAATTGTTGGTTGATAAAACCGCTGATGAAGTATTGAATCTCACTATATGCGAACCCGCTATGGGAAGTGCAGCCTTCTTAAATGAAGCAATTAATCAGTTAGCGGATGCTTATGTGAATAAAAAACAAGAAGAACTTGGAATTTTGATTCCGTATGAAGACAGATTTAATGAAGTTCAAAAAGTTAAAATGTTCATCGCTGATAGAAATGTATTTGGTGTTGACTTAAATAGTACGGCTGTTGAATTGGCAGAGGTTTCATTGTGGTTAAATACCATTTGTGAAGGTGGACATATTCCGTGGTTTGGAACACAAATAGTTAATGGAAACTCTTTAATTGGCGCAAGGAAACAAGTTTATAGAATTGAGCAATTAGAGACTAATAACCCATCATTAAGATGGTATACAAAGGCACCAGATAGAATTGCTCCTGGTGAAACCAGAAGAGGTAATAAAGAAGTATATCACTTCCTTTTAGGCGATCCTGGAATGTGCAATTACACCGATAAAGTAATTAAAGGCCTCGCTCCAAAACAGATTGAGCTGATGAAAAAATGGAGTAAGGAATTCACTGACTCATACAACCCTGATGACATAGAATCGTTGCTGAGATTGTCGCGTGCAATAGATACACTTTGGAGAGAACAAGTTAATTTAAGAAACACTGTTAAAAGGAAAACAGCAGATAAATTGTCTATTTTTGGTCATGATGACAACATTGAAGAGTCACATACAACCATTAGACAAAAAGATTATATTTTTAGAAAACTCTACAAGACAGAAGAAGCGGAAAATGCTGGGCCATATGCAAGATTAAAATTTGCTATGGATTATTGGTGCGCCCTTTGGTTCTGGCCTATAGAAAAAGCGGATTTGTTGCCAAGTAGAGAAACATTCATCTTTGATATGTCTCTCATTCTTGAGGGTGGTATTTTCGCTGTTAAGAAATCTGGTTATACGTATTACAAAACAAAGACCGGTGAGAACCTTTACGGAATTAACTTGCTCGATTATGACAGCGAAACAGATGAAGTTGTTAGCCAAACTGCCAAAGAAATTAAAGCAACCTTTGCTGATTTAGGAACAGTTAATCTTGACCAATTATGTGAGCAGTATGAAAGATTAGCTCTTGTTAGAGAAATAGCCAAAAACAATCATTTTATGCACTGGGAGCTAGAATTTGCAGAACTATTTGAAGAACGTGGTGGATTTGATTTGATGATAGGGAATCCACCTTGGATTAAGATTACATGGAATGAAGAAGGCGTTTTGTCAGACTGCAATCCAATTTTCTCTGTTCGCAAACTGACTGCTAACCAAACAACATATGAACGCGATAGTGTTTTGAGAAATGCGAAGTTTAAGCAAATGTACGTCGATGAGTATTGTTTTATCACTGGAGAGCAATCTTTTATTAACGCAATTCAGAATTATGAACTTCTTGCCAAACAACAAGTCAACTTATTTAAATGTTTCTTGCCTTTGGCCTGGTATTTGTCTAATAGTGCTGGCGTTTCTTCTTATGTTCACCCCGAAGGAGTGTATGATGATCCGAATGGCGCACTACTAAGAAAAACTTTATACAAAAAGCTGGTTTATCACTTCCAATTCCAAAATGAAACTAAATTATTTGAAATTGGTAACAGAAATAAATTCAGCCTTAATGTTTATTCAAATAAAGAACACGCCTGTTTTGAATCTATTGCAAACATTTTTTATCCCGAAACAGTAGATTTGTGTTTTACGTCCGATTGTTCTAGACCAGTTCCTGGCATTAAAGATGCCCATGATAAATGGTCAAGAGAAGGTCACCCAGATAGAATTCTCAGAATTGCTGAAGATGAATTAAGATTATTTGCAAAAACATTCGATAATAGTGATGATTGGGAAAGCGCACGTTTGCCAGCGCTCCATTGTTCTAGCCTTCTTGGAATTCTTAAGAGCTTTTCTAACCAAGAAAAAACTATCGCATCCTTAGGCAACAAGGCTGTTGGCTACGAATGCTGGCATGAGACTATAGATCAAAATAATAAAATAATTAGAAGGAATGTCCATTTCCCAACAAATGCAATCGACTGTATTTTGTCTGGACCACATATTGGACAAGCGAATCCTATTTATCAATCTTCACAAAGGAATTGTTCGACACACAGAGCTTTTGATAATGTTCCACTTGAATATGTTCCAGCTGGCTTTCTTCAAAGGTGTAATTATTCGCCATATGGGTCAACGCAAGAATATATTTCAAATTTCCAAGAACTACCTTGGAATTCTAAACCATATTCTTCATCATATAAAATTGTTTCTAGAAAGATGCTTAATTTAGCTGGGGAGAGAACTTTAGTTTCGGCAATTATCCCTCCTGATGTAGCACACATCAATGGCTTATTTGGACTGACATTTAAAGATCAAAAGACAATTGCTTTAATGGCTGGATGTTTAGCCTCTTTACCGTTTGACTTTTTTATCAAAACGCTTGGGACAGCAAATTTTGTATTTGCAAATGCGTCTATTTTACCGATACTTTCTGGTAAATATACTAATGAGATTATTTTCCGCTCACTTTTATTGAATTGTCTCACTAGCAACTATAAGGACTTGTGGGAAAACAGTGTTGATGGTAATACCGTTTTTTGCTGGAGCAAACATAATAATGGTCTTACCAATTTTGAATTGCACCATTCGTTTGATTTATCTAAATCTTTTAAAAAAGATTATGAAAGAAGGCAAGCGTTATTAGAACTTGATGTTTTGGTTGCTTTATCACTAGGAATGAGTCTTGACCAGCTTATTGCTGCTTATCGAATGCAATTTCCTGTTCTTCAAATGTATGAAAATGATACATGGTACGATCAAAACGGAAGAATAGTCTTTACAGCTAATCGTGGCTCATCTGCTGGTTTTGAACGTCCAGAATGGGAAACTATCAAAGATATGAAATCTGGAATTTATACGAAGACTTTTATGGATGATACCATGCCCGGCGGCCCTGTCGAAAGAACCATTACATATGTCGCTCCATTTACGAAGTGCGACAGGATTGAAGATTATAAGAATGCGTGGGAATTCTTCACCAAGAAATCTGGGGAGGTAAATGAATAATGCTTCCATCAATATTAGCAAGACAACTAGAAAAAGGCTTATGTGATTACATTGAGACTACTTTCCCCATGACTAATGAAGGGTTTAAAGGCACTCTTGATGAAATGCTTAGAACTAGAGATTCTGTTTATCATGAACCATATATTTCTGTGAAGATGCCTTTTAGAGCGTCAACAATAGCTCCTGATTTTGAATCTATTGTTTTTGGATTTACTCCACATTTGCATCAAAGCAAGGCTTTTGAAAGATTAAAAGGTGTAGACCCAAGAAGTACAATTGTTGCTACAGGCACTGGTTCTGGTAAAACAGAATGTTTCTTATATCCGGTTCTTGAATATTGCTATAAGCATCGCGGTGAAAGTGGCATCAAAGCAATCATCATTTATCCAATGAATGCTTTAGCGACAGACCAAGCCAAACGTATCGCCAAAGAGATTAATAAGAGTTCGAAACTAAACGGAAATGTCACATGTGGCATGTATGTTGGTGGTAGAGAAGTTAAATCTGCAACCGCAATGGGCAAAGAGAATGTTATCACCGACCATGAAACATTATTGTCCAACCCACCAGATATTTTGTTAACAAACTACAAAATGCTCGATTACCTTATGGTTAGACCAAAAGATGCTGCTTTATGGAAGTCAAACAATCCAGAAACGCTTAAGTTCATAGTG
>JAKPKF010000193.1 GCA_029553845.1 bacterium
AATTTGAATAAGGAAACAATTAGTCAGTATCTTACGAATCACCAAACAAATGAGTATATTTGTTCGTCAACCCCAATTTATGATACGAGAATAGCTCAACCAGTTTGACTTTTTTGTCCAAGTAATAGGGGTCTGGTACAACTGCTGTCTGATGATTTCCGTTTTAAGAAAGATCCATATTTCTCGTTAAATGACTGAACTTGATTCTTATGTGGCTTATCATCTTCTTTCCTTTCTTTCTCTACTTTTGGCTTAACAGGTTCAATCAGCTTAACTTCTTCTTGTTGAGCAACTTGTTCAAAAGAAGGAAATCCAAATTCATTGACTGAAACGAGTCTGCAATATATATTTTTTGGTGTCGGCTGATCTTCCTGCCAATCGAACATTTGAACACGACAAAGGGAGTCCCCATATCTTACGATATAGGTCTTTCTCCCTTTTATTGTTACAACCCTTTCTACAGGCAGTTTCAATTGTGCTCCTATGTTATGCCTTATATTTCGCATTATCGATTTATTTCTTCAAATTTTTTTTTCAACTCATCAACATCCATTACTTCTCGCTTTCTGTGTACCATTGAATGGCAATTGGAGCAAAGCGCACATAACTCTGATTGAGGAATTGGATGTTCATCATCATATGTAGCCAATGGCTTTGTATGATGCACTTCAAGGAAGTTCTTTCCAATATCTCCATATGCTTTCTCAAAGTTAAATCCACATACATAACAAGTATACCCAGAGTCCTCTAAACATTTTTGTCGTGCAGCACGATTTCGTTGACGACGAAGAATCTTCGCCTCTGTCAATCTACCTTCAACCATTTGGCGTTCTTCCTCGTCAGTTCCGGGGTTTTCACCTGGATTATTATCTGGCATTTGTATAGAAGAAAGATCAATTCCTATTTTATTTGCATAGAAACGAATGTATGCTTCAATTGCTTTCGATGAAATATAGCCTGAATATCCAGCCAAGATCTCGTCATCTGATTTCAATTTTGCAGAAAACGACAATAATTCTTCGATGGAATACTTGTCATCATATATGCAGTTAAAGTCCTGACGCACGTGTTCCCTAATCAATGTCGGAAGAGATTTCTCTGTCGCATTGACCAATGTATTCAGCATATTTCCCTTTATGCCTTCAACAATGCGCAGATACTTTCTATATTCCGAATGAACTGCTTTTTGTTCTTCTGTCAACATGAGCTACTTTTCTTAATTATGACATAATACAGTACATCTTCATTATTACGTACAACACTGACTGACCCACTGAGAGTATCGAGATTCATGTATTTACTATCAGACCTATAGCCACCACTTATACCATGATCAGGACGTATTTCCACAAGTGCGCCATCCTCGGTGTTTATTCTTAACCATCTGTGATGATCTGCATCATTAAATGAATGTTCTGGGTCGATTCCAAAAATATCAAGGAAAAGTTGGTCTGTATATTTGTCAGCATCCTCCTTAGATGAGAAATTCATGCTAATAGGAGTCCAGTCATTAAATCGTTCATTGACACATTTACGCTTTGGCGAATCTAATTGCAAAGTGATATTATCTATAGAGAAGCCGAATAAATTGCGCATCTCATCAATAAGATAAACCAGCATAAGACTTGCTAATGCGCTGTTTACATACATGTCACTAAATGATATATCCACACGTTTCCCTCTGAGGATATCAGAAAGAATGTCAATATCATCCTTTTTCAGAACATATGGTGCAATGGCAGTAGAAAAATAATTCTTTATCTGAAATGTTGTCGCATGAGTTATACCTTCACGGACAATCTGTGAAGGTGAAACTGTGTAGGTCGGTTCATCTTGACTTACAAATGTAGGCAAAGAAGTATCAACAAATACATGACTGCAATTCTTTCCCCAGTTATTGGAGAATGATAGAACTGCCTCCTTATTAGTGAAATATCTTCTTGTCTTGTTTGATGTTTCAACTATTATTGCAGTTTTCAAACCACCCATGTCTTTAACTAGTTGCACATCACAATCCGGAAATTTATCCTTTAGATTTATGAAAGGCAATTTGCCTGAGAGTGATGTATGTAGTTCTGGATGGTACTCAACGACAAGTGATATTTTCTTGCCATTCACTAGGGCATTATTAATGAGTTTGCCCATTTCCGAGCGAACACTTGACCAGTCACTGATGGCATAGTCATCAGATTCATCTGATACACACAAAGTGAGCTTCTTTACTTCAGAATCGTTATTGGCCTGTTTGAAAATATCCTTTAGAGATTGATAAACAACTTTGGCAGACGGACTAACAGCCTTGATTGAGCTGGGTACGTCAAGGGCTTTGTCCTTTTGTCTGTTAAGCCAATCCATTACTTTAGCTTTAGACAGAAGATGTGAATATCTGTAGTTGTTTCTATCTACAAGACATCTTGCGCAAGCACCACCATCGACGTGACAGTTACAATTTGTCTCTTCAAGGTCTTTTCTGGCAATGTCAAATATTTCCTGACAAAGGACGGGATTCATCAGTTTCAGCGAATATCCGCATCCACCTTTTGCAGTGTCATATATAAATAGAACCCAAGCATTGATCTCTTGTTTAATGCCAAAATCAATTTCCCCTTCATCGATACCTTCACTCTTTGCTAAGGCACGTTTTAGAACCACACCAAGAGAAAATACAAGTTGCTCATCCATTTCATATTCAGATGAACCGGCATCTTTTTTGAAACGAAGTACTGTATAGCATGTGGGATGATTACCTGTGAATACGACATGTCGTGCAATATCTCCATCGTTTGCCTCACAATCATCTCCCCATAATCTCTTGTGGCCTGGTTTCACTGAATATGGAATACTTTCTTTTGTTGAAGTTGCAGAATACTCAATAGAAGCTCGTCCACAACGCTTACAGAAAGCAAAACCATGACCATTTCCAACATTATAGAATAATATATTACCAGTCTCACCACTGCTAATGATTTCGACCATGTTGATTGCCTTATGTTGACTCCAATCTGTTTTTAGTAAAACAGGTCTAATGTCGTAGAAGTGTTTCTCTGTTTTCTCTTCGCGTGAACTGTCAACATTCTGGTCTGTACAAAAGCCTATAGGTTCATAAGCTAATGTATATGTGTCATGGTCTCTATCGATTATACTATGATAGGGATTCTGACAGATAGGACAGATTCTGTTCTCGTCCAAATTTCTTCTGTATTCAGTATGACCACAATGAGTACAATGATATATTGCTCTAGTTTGAGTCTCTTCATTGTATGCGCCAAGAAGTTTTATTCCTGCGGAAATATAGTTCTTTTCGTTTACAACTACGGTTTGTTCTGGGGCATACTCATTAAGAGCCGTATGGATATCACGGGAAGCCGTGGTTGCACGGCGAAGTTCTGCAATTTCCTTTTGAACTTTATTTAGCTCGTTCTGCAAATTAAACTTCTCTACACTATCACTTTCTGCTGCAATCTTGTTCTGGAGGTTTTCTGACTTATCATATAAACGATGAAGCTTAACAGCTTGGTCTCTATCAGTAAAGTCAAATGTTACGACTCCCGTTGGCATATTGGCGTTAGGGATAAACTGATGTTCGGATAGATAATTCAGCAATCCTTCAGATTTTGATTTGCGAATCTGATTGCTAATAGCCATTTGGCGTCTTGTGTCGTTCTTGAATTGAATAAAAGCATCATTAAGTTCTCCAATTATATCATTGTATTCTTTTTGGATGGCTTGTATAGAATCTTTAGTGATATTAATCGTATAAGGGGTACTCTCGCCAAATACCTTCTTGAATTTACGCTCCTCTGCTTGATTAGCTCTCATATCATCCAAGAATTGAACAAACGTATCACATGTCGAAGTCATAAACTCATCAACGGACATTGTTGCTTGAATACCTGATCCATTATCGCAAATGAATTGTCTGAAGAAGAAAGAGTTTATATGTCGCTGTATGATAGTCTGACTTGGACGAACCTTAATCATGTGTTGTGTCGTTTGGAGAGCCCACATAGGATTAGCAAAAGCATGTTGACCTACAGGGGTGTTGTTGCAGAGGGAGAAAGCTATAGCTTTGCTTTGTCCCATACGACCAGCACGACCTACACGTTGAAGATAATTTGCAGCTGTAGGAGGAACAGTGTCCATCAGAACTACATCAATGTCACCAATATCCACACCCATTTCCATTGTGGTAGAACAATGCAGGACATTGACTAAAGGGTTCTTTTGACTAAATGCTTTTGTATAATCACGCAACAACTTTTTAGATTGTTGGGCAGAATGTTCTGCTGCTATATAAATAGGTGTCTTGTGATATGAATACTTGTGGCGGTCTGTCCATAAACCTTTAGCCTTTAGGTTCTGGATATTATTATCACTCTTTTCCCATTCTATGACTTCATCGTTATCTTTGGGCCTTGAAGGTAAAGAAATCTTTGTACCATCGCACTTGTATTTAGCAAATAGCTTTTCACAGATATTACCTACAATAAGCGGACTATATCCGCAGAAAGTAGTGTCAAGAATCTGGTATGTTACTGGACAAATCCATCCTTCTTGCAATCTCTTGATTTTACATACATTATTACCTTCTTTGCCTGAGAGGTCGAGATAATAACAATCAACATATTTGTCATCTGGATAGAATCGAGGGTTATTATAACCTTCGGTATCATCAGCTTTCACCTTAGTAAATATCTTCTTCTCAATCAGTGTGTTCCATGCTTCTTGAATAACGGCATCAACAACCCTGACATTAGCTTGAAGTTGGTCTAGAGTATGTATACCTATACCTGCACAAAGAAGAACTACTAGACGAGACTGCTGTTCTGAAACATTTCCACCTTCATTAATCTTCACAGATGGCCAATGTTTGAGCTTTTCTCTTGTATCGTCGGCTGCCGCAATAGGACTACTCAAATTGCTGTCACGAACATATTTCTTCTCATCATCTACTAATGGCTGAATATGGTTATTCAGTCTCATAACATAGTCGATAGCAAGTTTAAGATAGTCTTGCCAGTCTTTATCTTCAATACGAATGTTATTTCTATCTGCATAATCTGCTAAGATTGATGGTACTTTGGCAGTTTTCAATGAGGGATAATCAAGGTAAATGAATCCCATTGTTTCTGCATTGGTTTCATAAGCAGGTCGTCTACCTATAATTCCTCTAACTAAAGCTGCCTTGTAGGCTTTCTTGTTTTTTGCGCCATCAGTGTTGGACAGATGATCAAACATCGCTTGATTATATATCTCTTCCGAAAAATCATAAAGAGATACGCCATCTGGCGAAGATGGGGCGGTTGCCATAATCGATGCTATTTGTTCAGCTGTTAAAAGTTTCCTAACTGGTTCCGGGATTGTATCTAATGGATTTGCCGCTTGTATTTGTGCAAGTCTTTCCAAGATGTTTTCATAACTTTGATTTCGTTCAACATTGATATTAAATGTTTTGGCAGAAATCGCAGTTCCTTGACGGCTATCAGTAAATGCAATATACTTTCCCCAACTTCTTCCTTCTGGAGCGCATTCACGAAGGAAAACGGGAGATACTGTTTGATTGATAAAGTTGATAGGAATTCTAAAGTGCTTTAAATTTAAGCGTTTGCCCTGAGCTAAACGGCCACAACTTGGACAATATGAATGTCCATCATCTTTTCTAACCTCAACCCACTGACCATCGTTGTCGGTACGGACTTCAAGTACCGTTCCATTAGCACTATGAATTATATCCATTGTGCCAACATGTGCTTTGCTTACAGGATTAAAGAACTTTTCTTTTTCATAAGGCATTAAGAAGAATGTGTCTGGACGACCAACACTAACCAACTCATCCTCTTCTTCTTGTTCTGGTGAAAGGTCTATAGAAAAATAATCATCTCTATTAGCACCATCTTCACAAGGAAAAATCTTATGGTTTTGTGAATCACTACATCCCATAAGAACAAATCCACCACATCGCTTACATTGTACTATTTCGAGCAGAGGAACGCCACATTCAGGGCATACAGATGCCTTATATGTAGTAAGATGCCCATACATAGGTACAGCAGGGTTGACCCCTTGGCAATCAGCATTAGCACAAGCATAAAGTCCGCTTATTGCTCGCATAAAATAATGTGCCCTTAGGGATAGAATAGGATTGTTGCCTTGCGACATTTCGCAAAGTTTATCCAAGAGTTGTAAAGCTGGCAAAAGCTTCTCTTTGTTATATGGAGTATCTGGACATAACCACTCCCACATTTGCTGAAGTGTCATGCCTGGAACCTTGTTAATTTTATCGCGGAGCGATAGAACTTTGTCAACTGATGGAAGATTATTCTTTTTCAGTTCAGAAGCGAGTTCATCCTTATCTAGTGGGCGAACCAAACGATTACCTCCAATCACCTTTATCTGTTCAACAGGCTGTCCTGTGACAGTTGATATAAAATCTGCAAGTGATTGTGCTCCTTCTTCACCTCCAATAGTTGCTGATGTACATGCAAACCTAACTTGTTCTGGAGTTCTATCAAATGCTTCTAATATGCGTTTTATCTGATATGCTAGTTCAACAGCTGCAGAGCCAGAGTAACTATGAGCTTCATCGATAACAATCCAGCGAAGTTTACCTGCTGACTCTTTTATCATATCTTGGTCCTTTTGGCGAACAAGTATATATTCCAACATGCTAGGGTTAGTCAGAAGAATTTCGGGACGTGTGCCTTGATGTTTTGGATCTCTGATATCATCACGAGTAACTATCTCATTCGGAAGAATTTCGTCTCGCCCATCAGCACGATATTCAGGAGTATCACCATTATAGACAGCAAAATGCAAATTGGTAGCTTCACAATACTCTGAAAGACGTTTCTTCTGGTCTTCCATCAATGCATTCAGTGGGTAAAGGAAGATGGCTTCGATAGCATTTGTGTGGCCTTGTTCATACAAGTCACTCAAAACAGGATACATAAAACACTCAGTTTTACCAGAGCCTGTACCTGAAGTTACAACAATACTTTTGTTTTCTGCCAGTGTTTTCCAACTCTCTGCCTGATGCTTGAATGGGACAAATGGTCGAAACGTTTTCCCTGCTTCGATGGCCTTGTTCTCACGGATCTTTTCAAGCTTATTCCAGACATCTTTGTTGATTGCAGACCTCCAAGTTTCATCTGAAGAAGGCTCCCAACCAAATGTACTTTGGAAGACAGGTTCAGCCAACAATGGTTCTCTATCAAAAAGTTCATCAATTGCAGAACGCATTGG
This sequence comes from bacterium, assembly GCA_029553845.1. The sequence goes on from JAKPKF010000193.1 coordinate 7,243, forward strand.
ATGACTTCCTGGTGCCCAAAGAGAAAGTAATGCTAAGCGCATATTCTCTTCAGTTTCTTTGTATATGTTTTCAAACTTCATATTCTTAATGACTTAACTTGTTATTTAATGCTACGATGAAATGACGATTGCATGACTTGCTGCAGAAGATAATACTTCTTCTTATCTTATCTCTTTGTATCTCATCTTTTATTGAAAATAGGTCTATTTCCTTACGAATATGAGCTACAACAGCATTAACACGCTTGTATAACCACATTTCATTACCTACCTTTCCTTGTTCATTGAAATTGTTAAAGAAGGTACCAACTTCATCTCCAAGGTAATCTTGATTTGATTCTATATATTCATCTGTAGATAGTTCGAGAAGCCTTATTTCTTTAGGCTTTTTAATGATAGTCTCAGCCAATTCTTCGACAATACCGTGTGATACATAACCATACGCTTCAATCAATGATGATACGCACAGGTCTTTAATCCATTCGGTAAACGATGTTAAGACATCATATAAACATTGGCCAAGATTCTTCATATACTCTTCTTCAACATTCAATGCACTCAAATATTTCATCATGTCTTCGCCTTCGTGACTCATTGCCCACTTTATGAAGATATCTTGCATCGCAGGAGTCATTGGATCAGACATGAAATTTTGAAGCTGGATGAAGATGCCAGACAGATAAGGTTGTAACCAATACCACTGGAAGGCTAGGTCATTACTAAAACTTTTCAGCTTTTCTTTAAGAATCTCGCGTTCTTCATTGTCTGAACATTTAACATATAGCTGAAATGCCAGACACAGTAATGCCTTGTAATCCTGAGCTGTACAATACAGTTCAAGAATTGAACTAGCTGGAATATCTTCTTGCTGGGCGCGATTGAACCAACCGATAATCCTTGTCCACAATTCATCGCCTAACAAGGAATCATTTAACTTTTCCCTAATATTGAGAATGGCCTTCTCTCTATTCTCAGCACGATATGAACCATTCATGTCCTTGGTTAAATCAACCAAAGCCGGACATATACGTCCTCTTGTGCGTCCAACCAGTATGGTTTTGCCCCATGAACGAATTTCCTCAGGAAGAATGTAGTATTGCGATTCTTCATCATACTTCATTTCCAAAGGTTCCAAGTTCGGTTCATCCAGTTTTATGAGTTTAAGCACACCAGTAAACTTGAATGGCTTTCTTTTTTTACCAGTGATTACAACACGGCCATCTGATATTTGTCGAGGACGGAATGGGGATTCTTTAATACCGAAAGCGATTCTTTGTCCATTTGAAAGAACAAACTGAACATTTACTTCTGCATTTAACATGTTTTGCGCCGTGCGTTCAAGTAATGAACGTATGGCCTCACGCGAATCGAATAATGTCAAAAGACTACCCTCATAGGGGATGGTCTTTAGTGCTCGACCATCTTCGAAAATATATAATTTTTCTCCCTTCCATCTTAACTCCCTTCTGACATTTCCATATGTGTATTCTCTTATATCTTGTCCAACCAGGTGATACTGATACTTATCGATGTCTGAATATGGAATCCAACAATCGTTTTCTATGTCATCGCCATATATGTTTTTAATCGAAAAGTCTTTGAATGGAGCTTTTATAGAAATGTCAAATTGGTTTTTGCTGTTTCCAGAAGGAGTAAAGGTAAAACGTATCTTGCGAGGATCGTGGCAGTTTTCTTTTTTGATTTCCCAAACATCACCGATTTTCTTTTCCCCTTCTGTTGTAGATACATGACCATGCGCCCATGAAACCTTTATTTGGCAAGAGCTTTTATCAGCCTTTTGTAAACTGATAACTAATCCTTCACCAATGTTTATGAATCTCAAAGGGGCAACATAGTTGCCATTAGTATCTATTGCACGAGCAAATATTTCACCGAAAGATGGAGTCTCTGTCCAAACATTCTGCCATTTGTTACGATACTGAACGTTGTGACGTTTTGACTCTGTTCCATCTTCTGTATCATAGCAAAGTGTAAAAGCGCATTTGTTCGCGTCATATAGTGATTCTATCACATCTGGTACATAAAGTGGTGAAGATTGCAATTCTGTCCAATATAGAGGAGCATTCATACCCAATGTGATACATCCATCTTCGCCTTTCAGTACGATATTATCCGTGTAGTCGGAAGGAATGTGAAGTCCTTGCAACTTTGTCATTCCCCAACTATACTCATATATGTCAAGATTGGTTTCTGTCTGAAGATTCCAACCATCAGGAATAAGAATAATAGACTCCTGTCTTCCTAACTGGTTCCCTAATTCATACTTACCATCCTTATTCCTATACAGTAAATGAGGTACACTTATATCAAGATCCTCTCCTATATGAGCATATTCTTGATTGTGGAGAAAGAGAGAGATAAAATCTCCGTTCTCACATGGATGTTTGCTAAATACTGGGTAACGACAGAAATTATTAGCATAATCGAAAGTGTCAACAGCCTGACCATTCTTTCTTACTTGAACTGAAAAGAATCCAATATCGTCAATTCCTTGTTCTTCCAAGAATACTTGCGGAAGACGTTGAAGTCCTTTGACGATATACTTGGTATATATTTTCTTCTCTACAGTATCTATTCTAAATTCCCATGTCAATGAGAATGGATGAAGCTGATGACGACGAACCTTTTCTTGTTTTGCAAGCTCTTTCAAATATAGGAACCAAACATCATTTTCATTGGCACAGTAGAACGGCATTAAAAGATGTCTTTCTGCTTCAACTCCAAGAATAAGTTGTTCGCAGTAGTCTTTCATGCACTTACTTTGTGAAGCAACCAGGCCAAGGTTCAATTCCTCAAAATTGATTTTTCTATTTACTAGACCACGAGTGAACCTATCCCAAACAGAGTTGGTTATGTTAGCCGTCACCAACTTCATAGGGAGTCCACCTTGATAAAGCATGTCATTCAAAGGATCTGCCCGTCCTCCATCATACTTCTCAATTTTCAGCATCTTTGCACCACGACGAGCAGCTTCATAGAATTCGTTCGAATAATTAACGCTTGGTCTTGTTGACTCCAGTGCGTCATAAACCATCTGTTTGCTATGCTTTCCGTCAACATACATTCTACGCCAATACTCAGCAAAGAACAATGTGGCCTCTTTGCATACTGTTATGAATGGATTATTCAAGTTTATAACATGAGTTCTTTTTTCAAGGAGATCTCTCAATTCCTTGAACTCTTCTTCAGTGATTTTTAACTTCCACAGAGGAAGTGGACATTCTTCAAGTCCTCTTTTTTGGAGTATTGTCTCGAAGTAACTCATATTATCATATTGATGGTTATAGATATATTTTAAATCGGCGCAAAGATATGGGGCATCAGTGCAACCTATCTGCACTGATGCCAGTTTTTTTATTCTTCTACGTCAAATTCCAGCCCAAGCTGAGAAGCAGACTCTTTAACACTCTTAACAGTGGCTGAGTTTTCTGTAAGAGGATTTGCTCCAGTCGTTTTGGCTGTAAATTTGACCTCTATCTTCAGATTGTTATTTCGCAATGTCTGAACAAAACTGGTAAATAACTGAGCATAGTTCTCCAATGGTACTTGTCCGCTTATAACAACCTTTTGATAGGTCTTTGTCTCAGGAGGTGTTCCTCCTGTAGGCTCACCACCTCCTGTCTCACCTGAGCCAGAACCGCCTGTAGCACCGGAGCCTGTTCCTGCACCAGAACCCGTTCCTGTGCCAGTACCAGTTGCTCCAGAAGGCTCAATAACGACAGATGGGTCAACGAGCCAATAGTCCTCACTTGTTACATCGAGGAATGGTACATTCTCACCTTGGGTTATTCGTGTCCATCTTCCTGGTGCTCCGAAAGCCACGTTAAATACGCCATTTACGCAATAACGATTGACGGTTTCAGCTATTGCTGATGGGCCAGTAATCATAGGTTTGTCATCAAAACGAAGGAATGTCTCATAAAGCTCCTTTACTGCGATTGGACGATTCACTTCTGGAAGCATATTGATTCTATCCAGCAAGTTTCTTCCGATAGCCTTGATGACCCATTCTTCTTCCATGATTTCTGTCATCAGATTCATACGTATCTGTGAAGAGAAGTCGCCGGCATAGTTCTTCATTTCATAGCTCTCTATGCCATCTTTTGCAGAATACTTAATCGCAATATTATAGGCGCGAATCAGGGCTTCATCAACACCGTGTTCGTACTCGCGCT
>JAKPKF010000196.1 GCA_029553845.1 bacterium
GCTCCTTCCACCTGTGCGTTTACAGCTGCGGCATCCTGAGTATAGGTACTCCACTCGTGTAGTGAGTTCCTTGCTGATACCTTTCTAAGCTTCGCATAGGCTGGTGTAGTCATATCACCGATTTTTGTCAAAACGTCGGTCAAATCTTCATGATTTGTTTTTGCGTCGTATGTCTGATATACAGCCATTTTAGTAATTCTAATAATTAAAAGTCCTCAATAACAAAGACCCAACAGTCCTAAAAGCACAGCAACTATTTACGCCTTCCCAATGTCTTTACAACGCCTAAAAGTTAAGACTTTGGCATTGGTGCATGCTTTTTAAGAAACTGTACAAAGTCTCTTGTTTTTGAAGCAGCCTCAAGTTCAGAACTTCTAGTATCATCTACCTGATTCATTCCTCCCTGCTGCTTCTCAGAATATGTAGAACTTCTCTGTTGCTTTGCCTTTGCCTCTGCTATCTGGTCTATGTACTTGAGTTTATATGCTGTCTCAGGATCAGATACATACTGCCCTTGCTGTGCAAGTTCGTCCATGTATGCGGCAATCTCGGTTGCAACAAACTTAGGCATACCATCTTTCCCATCATACTTACCCTCTAAACGATTGCACTCAGAAATAAACATATTTGCTGCTTTCTCTTCCTGCAAAATCCTTTCCTGTTCTTCCTTTGTAACAAAGCCCAACTTTTTTAAGGTTTCTTTAGCAACTTCTAATTGTTGCTGTTGAGCTAGTTCATCAGGAGACATTGTGGCAAGTCTCTGGTTTTCCTCCTGTTGCCTTTTTAGTTCTGCTAATTCTGCTTCGTACTTCTTCGCTTTCTCATTGACCTCAGCAAATCTCTCATAAGGGATTACCTTAGTCTCTGGTTTAGCTTCAGTACCCTGTTCTACCTCTTCGGAGATTAACGCCTTCTCTGGCGACTCAATAGAAGTATCTTCAGTTGCTTGTTCTACAGGTGCTGACTCTGTAACGGAAGCATCCGTTGTGTTTACAGCGTTAGAGTTTATGTCCTCCATAATCTTACCCACATTTTAACGACTTCTGTGTCGTACGGGTTTTTACAATTTATTTATAAAGAGCTAGTAGATTATCTCTACTGTGCAACAGGCCGAGGATGGACCTGCTGCATACTAAAGACAATCTCTTACTTAATTATAACACATTCGTAACACCTACACCTGTAACTCTATTCCTTCTGGTAATGGTGCGTTAGGGTCTATTCCTTCTAATCCTTCTGGCATTCCTTGTGGTAATCCCTGTGGTGTCTGCTCTTGTACTATTCTTTCTTGCTCTACCTTAGGGTCAATACCCAAGTTTTCCAGTAAGGTCTGCCTGCTAACATCTCCACCTGCCCTCAGGGTCATTAGAATGTCTCTCTTTGCTTCTTTGGTATGTGCTACACCACTTGTTATCTTTACTTTAACCTCTGGATTTGCTGGTATGCTTACAACCTTTGCAAGTCTTTCCATCTCCTTTGGCTCTAGTCCACCACCCAGTATTCCGTAATATTCTCCACTTGAAGCTCTAAATGGTTTTGTAAGTAACTGATACTCGTATCCTAATTGTAGTATGTCTTCTCCAAGTTTTGCCAAAGTATTAGCCAAATTATTAACTAAGTCTGATAACTGATTAAAATTAGAAGCAATTAAGGTCTCAATAGCAATACCACTCTTTACTCCTGTTGGCGTTTGTCCTATAAAGGCTTCATTTGCAGCCCCTATCAATTGTATATATGCCCCTAGTGCATTTATCTGTCTATCTACATCACTTCCCATTGGAGGGGTAGGTAGAAACTCTGGCTTAAACCCTGCCTTGTAGTAAATCTTCTCTCCATTTTGATTGGTTACACTCTTAACTCCTGTCGGCGTTTGTCCTATAAAGGCTTCATTTGCAGCCCCTATCAATTGTATATATGCCCCTAGTGCATTTATCTGTCTATCAACATCGCTCCCCATTGGAGGTGTAGGTAGAAACTCTGGTTTAAACCCTGCTTTATAGTAAATCTTCTCCCCATTCTGATTAGTAACACTCTTTACTCCAGCCCCTTTAGGTATAAGCAATCTTCCCTTGTTAATAAGAATATTGTACTCAAGTCTTGAAGTCTCTAAATAGTTAGCCGCTTTGTTGAGTGGTACTATGTTCTTTACCCAACCCTCGCCATAAATACTACCTACATTGATATCAGGCTGATAAATCTCAAAAGGCAACTTCTTAAAGGTTGTTAACTCATTCCTTAAAAT
>JAKPKF010000212.1 GCA_029553845.1 bacterium
AAGAGATCTACAAACAAAAAAACAAGATTAGCCATGAACTTCATGATCTTCTTTTACTTCGTATTGAAGAAAGGCATCCTACTCCTACTCCTAAGTATGAGCAGTATTCAGAACCTGGTTACGTTCCAGGAAGTTACCGAGAACTGTTTGTGACTGCTCCAAGGAAGAGATCAGGCACAGAGATTCTTAGTGCGTTAAAAGGGAAGTATATAGATAAAATCTCATATAAAGAATGGAATGAAGCAGGTAATGATTGGTCTGATGGTCACCAAGCTTACTCAGACATAAACAATCCTATCGTCCGTATTCGCTTCAATGAACGAGATGTAAACGGAAAGAGAGTCCTCTTCGTCGAAGAAATTCAAGGGCCAAGCGGAGATACAAAGTGGAAAATAGTTAAACAGCCTTTTAAAGGTGTAAAAGGTATAGATCAAGTATTCGATACTAAGTCAGCTGCTGAAGCGGACATTCAAAAATACGGTAAGCTTCCTAGTTATACAGGAGCTAAAGTTGAAAAGATAATTACAGGTAATCAGGGTAAAATGCCTCCAGCTTTGCAACAGCGAATCTATGATATTGGAGTCAAGCGAATCGTTGCTTACGCTAAAGAAAATGGCTTTGATGAGATTGCTTGGACGACTGGAAAGATGCAGGTGGATAGGTATAACCTGGAAAAATATATAAAGGAAGTTAAATGGAAAACTGACCCAAACAATGGTAGTAAACTTGTTGAAGTAACTGGTAAAGACGGTTCGCGTAGTTTTGATATGCTTGTAGATAGTAATGGTAGGATAACTGATTCACACGATTCTGTACTAATTGGTAAAAGCGTTGATGAAGCTATTGGAAAAGATATTGGTACAAGAATTCTTAATGAAAGAAGTAATAATCTTTCTGGACTTGATCTCAAAGTTGGAGGAGAAGGTCTCAAGAGACTTTATGATGAAACTATTCCTGGGCTGATGGAGAAGTATGGAGGTGGGAAGGTAAGGAAAGACAGTACTATAATTAAAAGTCAGACATACGGAAAGACAATAGATGAACTATCAGATACAGATGTTGCTGAAATAAATAAACTAATTAACTACAAAGAATCTGGATTTGATAGTCCTCGTGATCTTGCAGATAATCTGAGTATGGATTTTGAAAACTGGGAATTTAATCCTCCAGAAATAGGTAATAAAATCGCAAAGATACTTGGAAGAGAGGATACAATTACAGAAGTTAAATCACTTCCTCTTACCAGCAAAACTCCTTCTACCTTCACTATGTATTCCGATCCAATGGGTTTTCAAGCTGGAGCAAAAGTTCTTGGTAAAGTAGTTGAAAGCGCAAGAGAAGGTTGGGATGAGGTCACAAACAAGTATCCTACAATAGCTAAGCTAGAC
>JAKPKF010000214.1 GCA_029553845.1 bacterium
CACTAGTCTTATAAAGCTTGATGCATTTATATTTGTTATCTGAAAAGCGTCTTAAATCGTTTTTATATAAGTGGTTTTCTCCACCATAAGTAACATGTAATTTCATGATTTTTTATCTCCTATAATTGTTTTTTTGAATGAAGGGTTATACCCCCTTTGATTTCGCAATTTTTTCGCGAGAAACCCCACGTCGGTGTCTAAATCAATAGTCGTAGAGATTAAGACCGCCCCTGGGTTAGTTTTGTCAATATTGTCAGACCATATCATGCGTGTTTATCTTTAAAAGAAGGTTCAATAATATATTTAGTAATAAATAAATATAGTTAAAAATGCTTCTATATTGACACACCGACAATATTGACAAAAGTCCATCTTACCTAAGGAGGCTCACCATCATCTATATAGATTTTAGGGTTTACAAGGTATGTTTCGCTTCTAGGACGACCTGATTCATACTTTTGTTGCTTTTCCTTAAGGTAACCGTAGTCAGCGAGCATTGACAAAACTGGTGTAATCCTATCTTTTTTACCAATCTTACTGGTAATACGAGCTATGATTCGTGCATTGACTTCAGTTAACTCTGGCTTGTGTTCCTTAATAACTTTAATAAGAGTCTTTGCATCTTTAGTCTTCTGATCTACACCTAACAGATTAAAAGCACACTCTGCATGTTCTAAGAAGTACTCGCCAATCTTTATTGCATTGGCCATATCATCCTTTTGAACTATCCATACAGCACTATCATCCGTTGATGGCTTACATCCTAAGAACTCGTCATATTTGATACCTCTAGCACGAGTAATGATCGCAGAGAGCCTTAGAATGTTACCGAGTAGCTTTCCAGCCCACGAGCCCATTTCTTTTAAATCTGTAGCAAGCCTTAATTCAAACTTGTTGTGATAATTCTTAAGTAAACTAGTGGCTTCATCGGATAAATGAATATAGGTGATAGCTTGTCCACTTTCATTTAGGATTTCATTAACAAGTGATATAAATGCTTGTTTAGATTCAAATTTGATTGGCTCAGTATTAAACTTACGACTACCAACTAGTGACTTAGGAATTGAGTAAAGAAATCTGGCTGTAAGACCTCTACCTTCAAAAGTAGGATTGGTAATAAAGTTTTCTAGTACTTTAGGTTGAACTGTTAGA
>JAKPKF010000232.1 GCA_029553845.1 bacterium
TCATTTCTCTCATTGCCTTAATCCGATCAGCTTCGAAGAACATATGTTCAGTTCTACATAGACCAATACCTTCTGCACCAAATATTCTCGCTTGTTTTGCATCTTTTGGTGTGTCTGCATTTGTTCTTACTTTCAATCTTCTTATTTCATCACACCAATTCATGAATTTTTCAAAATTACCAGAAATAACAGCAGGAACTGTCGCCACTTTTTGACCATAGATTAGCCCAGTTGATCCATCTAAAGCTATCCAATCTCCCTTAACTAGTTTCTCTTTCCCTATCAATAAATAATTTTCTTCTTCATATATTTCCAGTGTTTTACACCCAGAAACACAACATTTTCCCATACCACGAGCAACTACCGCTGCGTGTGAAGTCATTCCTCCCCGAGCAGTTAATATTCCTTCTGATACATCCATTCCTTCAATGTCTTCTGGTGATGTTTCTAATCTAACAAGAATAACTTTGTTGCCCTTCTTTTTTTCTTCTAATGCTTGATTAACATTAAATACGATTTGACCACAAGCTGCCCCTGGAGATGCTGGTAAGCCTTCTCCAATTGAACGCGCTTTTTTAATTGCTACTTGATCAAATTGTGGATGTAATAAATTATCAAGTTGTTGTGGTTGGACTAGCATCAACGCTTTTTCTTTAGTAATCATACCGCTTTCAAACATTTCTACGGCAATTCTTAACGCTGCTTGAGCAGTTCTTTTACCACTTCTTGTTTGTAATAAATATAGTTTCCCATTTTCAATTGTGAATTCAATATCTTGCATATCATTAAAATAATTCTCTAATTTTAGTGATAATTCAACAAATTGGTTATAGGCATCCGGCATAATCTCTTGTAATGTTTCAATCTCTGATGGAGTTCTAATTCCCGCAACAACGTCTTCACCTTGTGCATTAATTAAGTATTCTCCATATAGTTTGTTTTCGCCTGTTGCTGGATTTCTTGTAAATGCTACACCAGTTCCTGAATTATCTCCCATATTTCCATA
>JAKPKF010000238.1 GCA_029553845.1 bacterium
CCTGTTGGTGTCTTAGTTAGTACACATAAATACTCCATTAGTTTAAGTGGTTTAATTGTAGGATGGTTATTTTGATTAATCGTTTTTGGTCTTCCATCACTTTCAAATATGTCAAAGGAATTACTTTCTCTTTTCTCTTGACTTGCCCAAGTCTGCTTCTTCTCAAATCTCTCTAACCCCATGTTTCTCTCTTTCCTACTAGCCTTAGCACAATAAAAAAATCGTGAAGCACCACCTTTATCTTCACGATTACTCGGACTGTTTGGTTTGTTGTTTGGGACAAATCCTTTAACTTGATATTGCTTTTTGCCAGTATAATCATAGGTTTTGCCACCTTTACTTACTCCACTCTGTTCATCTAACATCTTACCAGCTTCTTCATCAAGTATAACATTGGCTGGGAAGCGACCTATAGGTGCTTTTTGGCTAAACTTTTGTAGTTTTGCATTTCCCTCTTGATTAAACACTTTAACACCAGACTTTGCCTGTCTCTCCCACTGGTCTATTGCATGTAAGTCCCCCTTGCTATTCATATCAAACCCCACCCTACACCCATCTATGTTTATTCCACCTACTCCCCACTTCAAACAGTTCTCTGCTACATTTAATCCTTTTTCTAGTGGCTTTCTTGCTACTGTAATTGGCTCTAGTGCTGGTTTAAGAGCAGTTCCCCAACCTTCCCATTCAGAAGTTCCTTTGGAACGCTTTACTTTTCCACCTTTTCCAATTTCGTCACCGTCTTTTTGCCATATAGTTGATTTACTACCCTTATTACTATTCGGAGTTCCCCAACAATCACTATCAGGAAAAGCAATGTTTGCTAAATACTCTTCTCTCTCATTCCCCTGTATCTTATCTACCGCCTTACCTATATTCAAAGATTTTGGGAATCCACTACCATATACCCACGCTATCATATCTCTTATCTCAAATCCTGCATCTTCAATATTAACAGCCATTCTATGTTGTGTTCTTGTACCTGCAAAGGATAGTAAATACCCACCAGGCTTTAAAACCCTTAAACACTCTTTCCATACCTCTACTTGGGGTACATCATAATCCCATTTCTTACCCATAAAGGATATTCCGTAGGGAGGGTCTGTTACTATGCTGTCAATAGAGTTATCTTCTAGTTCTTTAAGTTTGTTCTTGCAGTCTCCGAGCAGTAGCTTCATAGTTAATTATATCAATAAACTGAACCTCCATCTTCCATTAAATCTCCACCTTGGTCAAAGATATCAATAATATCATCCTCCTCAGGGTCTTGGTATGTAATGTCTTGTGTATCACTAACAACCCTCCCATAAGGGTCAAGTCTAGGGTGCTCAAAGTAGTCTGGTCTGCTCATAACAACATACCTTAAAGCGTCTAGGCTATGATCCTTAACCTTAAATGGCCTGTTTCTATCCTGGTCTGAATCTTCTGGGACTTCCTTCCAGTGATACTCCTCTATCTCTTGCCTTAGCTTCTCACACTTGTTAGTAAAGAACAGTTTGTTTTCTTTTAACAGTCTTGTGACCCTACTGATACCTGCCAACACATCATTGTTACCAGATACCAATGGCCAACCCTCTTCTACTAACTGGTCAAACATAGACATAGTGCTTGTGCTTTCTGTCTTCCTACTTGCTGGGTCAATAATAAAGGAACTTATGTCTGTTTTCTTAACATCATTCCTGATTAAAATAGACTGTATCTGTCTTGATATTCCGGGAGCGTCTAAGGAAACATCTTGTATTTCGTCTAACACATAAACATTATGGTTAATGTCCTCTTTCATTAAAAGAATAGCAGTAGGATTAGTCCACCCTATATCAATACCAATAAAGAATATATCCCTAATATCTTTGTCAGGATAAGAAGTCATGTGCCTCTCGTGGTTAAAGTCAGGATAAATAAGCCCTACAAAGTCTTCAAACGAGGCTAAGTATTCCTGATTAAATATAGCTGTAGGTGTAGACACCCTTACACTTTCTATCTGCTCGTTGTTCCAGAATGGAGAATCAAATACTGTGTACCTATAAGAAGCATACCCTGGGTCTCCTGCTACTCCCTTCTCATACAATTTAGAAAACAACCCCTTTCCTTTTGGTGTTCCTATTACCTTGGTCTGGTTCTTTTCGTCCTTAATCATAGCACCTAGTGTGTTGTACCAGAGAGATTCCTTTTTAAGAATATGTCCAGCCTCATTCAGTACGGCCCGTGGGTAATTAAATCCCTCTAAATTTTCAGGCTTCTGTGCAGAGCCAAAGTCAATTCCTCCCCTTGGAAGTTCCAATATCTTCTTTTGTTCATGCCATTTGACATACCTAATAACTGGAGAAAGTATCGGTAAAAATATTCTCTTCACATACTTGTCTATGTTTCCATGAACTGTGTCCACCCAAAGAGTCTGCTGACCTAGCTTCATTGTTTCGTCAATAAGCCACTGAGCAGTATTATATGTTTTTCCAATCTGCCTCCCAGCTGGTATCACAGTAATATGCGAAGTATCTTTTAACGCAGGAGTTATAAACTCTGGATACCACAAATTTAGACTAATCTGTGTCTTCTGTCTTACTATCATCTATTATCCCCGACTTAACTATTATCTCTATTCCCGTTCCAGCCTCTATCTCAGTTGCCTGTTTTGGATTCCCTATCAACTGACTAATTATATACTTATTTATATCAACCCTTATTCTCTCATCCTGTGTGGTATTTCGTAAATTGATTAAATCCTCCACACTCTTTTGTAACTCCTCGTTCTCCTCACAGTATAACCTAAAGAACTCCCTGTCTATTCCAGCGATGATTCCTTTGTTTTCACTTTTTCTTTGTACTTCTGTATTTGCCATTGTTTGGAACTATAGGTTAATTATGCTTAACAATATATTCAACTACTATGTCTAAAAAGTTACCCTCTCCTTTTCCGTTTAAGTGTTCTAGCCATGCTTTACTTAGGTCTTCTCTTATCTGTTCTTCCCTGGTCTTCTTAGGCTCTTTCTTTTTAGTTTTCTTACCCTTACCAAATGCTTCGTCGTAATTCTTTCTGTATTTCTCTCTTCTGTCTGCTTCGTATATATCTCTTGTCCAGGACTTACTGACTGTCATCCTCGTCTTCTAGTAAACTTAAGTTCCCTTGGTCTTTGTAGTCTCCTCTTATATCGTATATTTCATCCCACATATCAAAGAACCAATCATTGTCTATTCTCTTTTCTCTAAAGATCCTTCTTGCAACTACTAGACACTCTGAAAGTTCACATATTGGTATAGCGTGTCCCTTCCAGTAGTTATATATTATACCATTGTAGTCTTTATCCTTAAAAAACAACAGTACAGGACCCGAGGAAAACTCTGCGAACTTGTCAGGGTACACAGAGTGCCATAACAGGTATGACGTCATTCCCTCGCTACTTGTACAAAACTTTGCTTCTCCACTCATTTGGGCAGAAACTAAAATTAACTAGATTCTAACTCCTCTTGTAGTTCCTCTAATTTTTCCTGCATATCTTCAATACTCCACTTCTGGATTTCATTCATAGTAGTCCTAATGAGTTCGAGGTCTGATCCTCTGTTTTCTCTTAACCAAACATCAGCCCATACAGGGTTCTGATGAAATGACTGGGTACGAAAGGTATGGCAGCCAGCACAAAGACTAACCCCATTCATAGGCTCCCACCTTAAACGGAGGTTTCGTCTTCCTACAATATGATGGCTGTTTAATGTTTCGGTGCTTCCGCATACTTCACATTTGTTTCCTGCTTGGAGTTTTACAAGTTGTGACCATGCTTTGTCTAGTTTATTCTTCAGTGTCTTCTTACTAGGTTTTCGGGGCATTTGTGTCTGTTAAAACGTTATTAAGTAGTCTAGCCCATATCGACAGTCTTGTCAATATCTTTTTTCTCTGGTCTGCCAGGCTTTCCTGCTTCTTTTATTATATCAAACGATTGCTCATTTAAGTATCTTTTACCCTCGTGAGTTATAACGTCTACATTCCTTTGTCTTGCTCTCCTGTAGACTGTCATTAAGTGAACCCCTGTAATATGGCTTACTTCGTTTAATGTGTAGTATTTTTTGTTGTCTAGTTCTATCATCTCCTTGGAAATAAAATTAAAATAAGTAGTGTTATTAAAAGCATTGTCCAAAATGGTATGTTAAACAACGCACTTAACAACCAAACAATTAGTAGTGTTATTATCATAGTATCTCCTCCTTTACAACTTTCCTTAACTCTTTAATTCCCTCTCGAAACTCATCAAAGCCCTTTGTTTGCCCATCTCTTATCATTCCAACCCCTATCCTTTTCAAACCCTTCGCCTCTATTTGCCTAATTCTCTCCTTAGTTACCCCAAACTCGTCCCCAACCTCTTGCAAAGTTAGGAATGGCTTTCCCCTAAGAGCAAACCTTCTCTCCAAAACCCTCTGTTCCCTATACTGCAACTCCTCCCAATGGTTTTCCAAATCCTTCTTCTTCATTCTAGTTCCTCTTTAAATTTATTTATTAACCCCTCCATTTGATTCTTGTAGTATATAGCAAACTCTTCTTTCTCTGGCTTCCTACCTAGTTTCTGCTCTAGTCTTACATACAACACATTCCTTAATCTCTGGCTAGGAGTCTTGTGGTTGTCATACAAATCATTCTCTGGCAACCCCTCTAGTATCTCGTCTACATCAATGTTGTCCAGGTTATGAGCGTCTGTTAAAACTAAGAACCCCACATCGCCTATATGTCCATCAATCTTGGCTATCTCCTTACTTCCTATTTCTAAAAGAGAGTCAGCTCTAAAGGAGATACTGCGATCGGCTCTTCTGTTGTAATTCTTCAATTCTACTGGGTAAGTGGTCATATTAACACTGTAACAATTAAAATACCCATAACAAACATAGTAAGTAACGCTACCCCTACCGCTATGTTAAGTATAGTTAGGTCTTTTTGTAGTTTATTCATATTACTTTGCTTTTAGTTTAACTAAAATTAGAACTAACAAACCTATTACTACTCCATTAACTATAAACTGATATCCCATATTACTTTGTTGTTAATTTAGATAACAGAATCCAGAACCCTTCTTTGAACCTCATACCTTTCTATTTCTGTCATTTTGGATTTTTGAGATTTCCAGTATTGCAAAATCTTACAAGCAGAATCAATAATATCCCAGTCTTGCCTTGTGTATTCGTTTGCAAATGCAATGTCTTTTTTTACAAATTCGGTTATTTTTTGTTGGAATGTTGGGTTATTCTTTACATACTCAACATCTTTGATTGTATCCTTAATAATCTCCAATACTTTAATTTCTACTGGTGTTAATTCAAATGTATTATCTCCTAATCTCTTCATATTACTTTGTTGTTAATTTAGATAGCTTTCTAAGTATCTCTTCGTATCCGTTTGGTATCATTTCGTTCTTTGTGCCAAAACCTTTTTCAAATTTCAAACTCCTCTGCACTGCTATTTCGATGGCTATTAACTCCATATCTGTAAACACCGCCCCTTCACAAACTGTGTTCTCCTCCTCTTGGTCTTGTGAGTTGAGTAATTCCCTTAACATATTTCTTAGGATATTGTAATTTACAGAGCGTTCGTCTTGAACAACAATACTAAAATCTCTTACAAACTTTCCTATTCTCTGCTCTTGCTTTACATTTATTTTACTTTTCATCTTCTTTGGTTTTTAAGTTAAAATCACCACTTTTAATCTGCTCAAAGGACATTCCATATAATTCCCTATCTAACCTTGCTTGGTAATCCTTTCCCTTCTCATACCCCTCTTCCCTTGCTTTGTCTAGTTCTTTAATCATATGGTTAGCTAATTCATCTAAATTGAACAACACAAAATTAGTCTGGTCTGGCATATCGTCAGGTATAATCCCTATTTTTAATAAATCTCCTCTCCAATCTGTCATATTACTTTGTTGTTAATTTAGATAGAAAATCAAACCACAAATTACACTTATCATCATAATCAATTGGTGCTTCTCTGAAGAATCTCTCAACCTTTTCCATGTTCTCGCTTAAAGACAACTGTGCTATTATAGATTCCCCACCCTCTTCCCTAGCTCTGTCTAGTTCTTGTTTTGTAAAGTCCACTAATAAGTCCTCTAGGAAGTCCATAACTGCAAAGTTTTCCATATCCTCGTCATCTTGACTTTCCTCATATATATATTCTTTTCCATCAGGTCTATCA
>JAKPKF010000250.1 GCA_029553845.1 bacterium
TGTATATGGCTTACTTACATCTTCGCTCATAGTGTTTTAGTCCAATCTAAAATTAAATCTAAACTTAAACTAGGTCTTTTTATATATTTACCCATATCAATAGGTTTCTGTTTAGGCAACTTATCTCCTATTTTAAGGTAAGTGTTATTCATGGGCATTCTATTCGGTTCTCCCACTCCTTTGAAAGATTCTTCCTTGTCCACTACATACACAGGTATTCCCATAAGCCTAGCAAAGCTCTCAAAAGTTGAGGGAAACGGTGTAAATACCATGTCATAGTTAGGAAGTTTCTCTTTTATATCTTCTAAAATGTTATCTTCTACATTATTAAACCACTTCTTTGGTGCTGATATATCGCCAGTCTTATCAGTTAGTTTAACTGTCCAATCAAACTGTGGGTATGCTTCTCTTAACTGGTTAAATACTATCTGATTGTACTCCTGAACATCCCTAAACCAATGTAGTGCCACATATAAAGCTTTATTACCTGTATGTTTACTCTTTTTAATGTCATCATATATGGGATTGCCTGTAACTAAAACATTCTTAGGATCAACCCCAGCTCTTACCAAAGAATCCCTACTCTCATCTCCTAGTGCTAAATATCCATCAGCAACAAAATCCCTGTTGTTTAGCTCATAATCAAACAAGGCACCAAACCCATGTTCATAAACTATTACCTTTTTTCCTATAGCTTGTAATGTCTTCACTTCGTTTCTAAATGGAAAATCCGACCACAGAAAAACTACCTCACTCTCCATTAGTTCGTTATCAGGCATATCCCATTGCCAAAAATCATGATGATTGTAAACATAGTATCTCATTTGTTAAAAGGTGTTAAATAAACTTGATGTCTGGGTAGTCCTCCCCACTTTTTAATAAAGTAAGCGTCCGTACTACCCTTAACCCCACTCTCTGTTATGTCCTTACAATTCTTAATTGTTGTTTGTCCAAAGTGTATAAACTGTGCCATCCACACGCAAGTATGCTTCTTGCCAGCCAATTCTAACCTATACTGCATATCTACATCCTCTCCATAAGCAGGTATAAAGTTCTCGTCAAACTTCCCTACTTCCTTAAACAACCTATCGTTTACCATAAAGAAGGCGAAGTTATCATGGACAAGTTTACTATTAACTATAAAGTTGTCATCAGGAAATCTACCCGTATTATTAGTACACCACCCACTCCATATAACTGAGTCATCGCCTAGTGCGTACTCCACCAGATTGTCTATTGTATCTTCTTTAAGTTCTATGTCTAAGTTTGGCACTATCACATACTCGCACCCGTCTTTAAGAGCCTTTTTAATTCCATTGTTCCAACTCTTAGCCAAGAGGTTCTGATTATTCTTTACTACATTATCAAACCTTTTTAAAATGTCCTTATACTTATTGCTTAGTTTGGTAATACGACCATATAAGACAAGTTTATGCTGGGTCTTTATAGTGTCTAGTGTGTGTATAGCCTGTTGGTAAGTAGTGTCGTTATCTATATAAAGGCTACATACTACCCCAATCTTTTTAGGTTTTACCTTCTTTTTAGCAATCTTTTTAGACCTCTTTTTAATTCTAAGTATTACCTCTGAGCCTACAGATACCCAACTTATATCTCCAAACTGCGAGGCAAACTCTTCTAACTTCCCCTTGCTGTACTTGTTTATGTTTACAGCGTATTTTAAAGCAGGGTCTTTTTCCAATACCTCTTGCCCTTGAGGAGGTAGGAAGAATATAATAGCCACTTCGTACTTAGCCACTCTACACATCTCGCTAAGAGCCTTCTCGTAGTAATCTAAATGCTCCAATATATGCCTTGCGGTTACTATGTCAAAACTGTTATCCTTGTACGGTAGGGCCTCAATGCTTCCTAAATCACAATCTATTCCAAAACTCTTAGCCTCGTCTACGAATCCCTGACAAGAATCTATACCCTTATATTTAACAGGGATTAACTTCTTCTTGTATTCAAAGTAATCTAAACAAGTTCCACAGGCACAATCTAGAACAGAACTATAATCCCTTACAAGGTCAGTAAGCACAGAACGAGAAAAGGAACCCTCATTCGTAAGCCAACTTCTAAAATCACTTCTTTTGTAGTTATTATCCCACCAACTCATAGGTCGTTTTTATGTGGTGAATTAAAATCTATCACATCATTATTCCATAGGTTTAAGTCAATAGTCTTTACATTTAACCCAACCTCTCTTGCACATACTGGAAAGCTTAATTGGTCTTGGTAGGTGTACTTCTTATTGTGCTTCCACCACAACCTGTTAAACTCTTTAACCTTTTTATTGTTTCTCCTTATTAACAATCCACAAGCCCATAATCCATTCTTTCTAGGATACTTCATTCTCATATATTCCATAACCTGCAACAGTACAGGTAAGTCTCTATACTTTGGCATGTTATGACAAAAATTAGCCTCATCATAAATACAATCTCTCTCAGGGTGCTTAAATAAAGCTATATCTGCACTTCCTAATTGATTGAGACACCATTGCTCAAAGGCTGGTATCTTAATAGTCGCACTCCCATCTATCCATATACTAACATCACAATCTAAAATATGGCTATTACACTTAAAATACTTGGCTCTCATTCTAGGGTGTTGCTCTTCTCTGACAACTTTTCTAACTTCCCAGTCTTGACTCTTTGCGGTATCTGTAAATAATACTGGCTTAACATCTAAAGGCTGTTTTTTTGGCTTGTCGTAATCTCCATATATAGAACTGTATATTATTGTCTTCATAGTTTTGTAATTATACCAAGTCCATGACTCTCAAGTCTCTCGCTAAACTTCCAATCAGGATACTGCCCTTGTAGTTCACCAAAGAACTTTTTAACCCCAAAATCTCTCTCTGTAACTTGAGTATCATGTAGAATAATATGCCCCCCCTTAGGTACAAACTTGCTCCAATTAGTAAAATCTTCTTTTATGTCCTCGTAGTAATGCCTCCCATCTATATGAAGTAAATCAATTGGCTTATCCCAGTCCTCTAATGCCCTGTTAAAAGACTTCTTAATCAAAGTTACATTCGGATATTCGGACAGACATTTGGTCGCTATGTCCTCTACTTCTGTTCCAAACTTACCACTGTGTTCGTCTCCCATAAAATGGTCTATACCATACAATTTAGTATCTAGTTTATGATCTAAACAACTCTCTGCCATTGTTGCAAGTGAGTGTCCGTAATAAACTCCCAACTCTACAATAACCTTAGGCTTCCATATAGGTATTTGATTGTAAATATAGAGGATATGACCTTCCCATGCTGTTGGGTGTCCCTTTAAGTATTTATACCATTTAAAATCCTCAAACATCTCTATATATTATACCATTTTAAATAACATTTTAAACAACTGGAAAGACATAATCTTCCCTAATATCTTCTATCGCTTCTCTCATTTCCCTGTACCACTTTTTGTTTATCTCCCCCTTATCTAGCATTCTCTTGGCTACCACTATACACTCTGATAACTCACAGGAAGGTATTTTCTCTCCTAACCAATAAGAGTTTATTATCTCTCCCCAATTGACATGAGGATTGTGATAAACACAACCTACAAATGGCTTAAAGGTTAAATCATCTGGATAAATCTGATGCCATAATAAAAATGCTACTTCTCCTATACTTGAGGTTACATAGTCAGCTTCTTTTCCCATTGGCAGTAGGTAAACAAATTATATCCAATATAAAACTAATTTTTACCTTTTGTCAAATTATTTAATCCATTCTGGGTGTTTTAGTGTCCATTCTACCATATTTTTAATACTCTCTTCAAAACTTACTGGTGCAACCCAACCCAATTCTGCTAACTTTTTACCACTCATTGCATAACGAGAATCATGTCCTGGTCTCGTACTATGGAAGTCTAAATATACATAATCTCTCCCCTCTAACACCTCTTCTTTTCCCATATACTTTGCAACTAACTTAAACATTTGTAGGTTGTCCATCTCAACATCTCCAACTATGTGTACCTTATCCTTTACAATAGGATGTTTTAACAAAAAGATTACTGCATCCGCCGAATTTCTTGCGTGAAGCCAATGCCTTTTACCCACATTTCCCTTTGTTCCATGTATAGTCATAACTCCTCCCTCTCGAATTGTCTTCATACACTTAGGTATTAACTTCTCAGGATCTTGTCTTTCTCCAAACACATTCATTGTATTTGTTATCAAATATGGGAAGTCATAGGTCTTTCCATAAGCCATTGTAATCATTTCTCCCGCTGCCTTACCCGCACTATACGGATTACTGGGTCTCAACTTATCCTCCTCCGTAAAGTTATATCCATCTGGGGCTGGACCGTACACTTCGTCCGTACTAAAGTAGATAAACTTCTTCAAGTTCGGTTGGTGTATCCTTGCATATTCTAACATTTGAACAGTACTTCTTGAGTTATTACAAAATACTCCTACGGGGTCCTTTATGGAGGTATCTACATGACTACATGCCGCCAAATGGACTATATAATCTAACTCTCCAATGTGTTTATGAACCGTATCTAAACTATCGTTTAAATCATGCCTAACTATCCTAGTTCTTTCTAACCATTCTGGGTGCTCGTTTAAAGTCTCTTGTATCCTATTTAGGTCTCCAGCTCTATCCATCTTAACTAAACCTACAATATCCCAGTCCGTTGTCTTCATAACATGCTCCCATAGGTGAGAGCCTATAAACCCAGCCATACCTGTTATACAGAGTTTGGTCATTTTTAATTATTACTAAAATTATTTAAACTTATCTATTCCACTTATAGGACTAAAAGTGTCTTATTTCTCATTTATAATCTTATTTAACTCTTCTAATCGCTTCTCCATATCCTCTAATTCCTCTTCCCCTACAAGCGTAACTTGAAATGATTCTCCAGTCTTCAAGTGTATTTTATAAGTGAATCTATCATTACCCACCTTGCTATTGTCATAACAAGAATAATCCGTTTGCTTTGATATATATTCTATTGCTGATAAATCATCTACATTAACAAATGATAACCCCAATTTAAGATATTTATTAGTTTTTTCCATTTTCTTCTTCTTTATAATTTATATTATGCTTATCACACAGGTCTCTCAACCTGTAAATCTCTTTACTTGCCTTTGCCAGTTTGTCTTCATACTGTTTAGCAAGTTCTACTTGTATCTTTTCAACAACATAGGACTAAAAGTGTCTTATTTCTCATTTATAATCTTATTTAACTCTTCTAGCTGTTCTTCCATGTCCTCTAAAGTCCACTTCTTAATCTGATTCTTTATCGTGTAAAGATAGGCATAGTCTTCCCACCTTTTATCCTCTAGCCACTCCCTAAACCATAACGGATCTTCATGGGCTGATTCTATTCCAAACCTATGGTGTTTGACGCATAAACAAACCCCATCCCTTACATCCCAGCGCACTCTTCGGTTGCGTCTTCCTACAATATGGTGAGAGTTTAGGTGTCCAGATTCTCCTATTCCACAAACTTCACATTTGTATCCAGCCCTTTTCTTAACAGCTAAACTCCATGCTTCGTCAAGTTTTTTACTTAATTTCCCCTTTGTCAGAGGTTTTTTTGTCTTGGGCATTTTTGCGACCCCTTTTAGCATAAACTAAAATAGCTTTCTCTTGCTCTTCGTCTAACATAATAACCCCCTTTACAATGTTGGGCTTTATATCACGAACAGCTAATCTCTTGTACAAGGTTACTGGACTTATATTATTCTCTTTTGCTATCTGATATATTGACTTCATAAACCCATTGCTCTAATTAAACTTAATAACAAAAATACACAATAAATACTAGCACAACCTATAAATACTAAGACTAAAAGGTATGTGATAGCTCTTATTACTTCCTTCATATTCATATTATACAATATTAAAAAATTATAATCATCAAAATTGTCAAAATAACTACTAATGCTACACAACCCAAAAGCTCATCTTCCTCAAACAACTTTGCTAAAATCTCCAAAGCCAATGCTAAAACAACAGGGACTACAAAGAATACAAACATCAAAGCACCAACTATTGTCCAAAACATATTATTCTTCCTCAAAACTCAAATTATCTAATTCCCTAATCTCTTGTAGGTTCTCCTCATGAATCCTCGCCATTCTATCA
>JAKPKF010000481.1 GCA_029553845.1 bacterium
GGTTATATACTGCTGTAGGGAGAGCGACAAAGTGAACATACACTTTGACATAGACCACTTCAATTTTATCTTCTGGAGTGACCTGGAAGGCTTGAAGAGTGATCTAATTAAGCGTATTACAAATACTAACCTATCAGGCTAGTCAAATAATACAATTGGATGAGGAGTTAAAATGGAGAGAACCGATCTGATTCTGCACGAATCTCCAGCTGTAATCAAGCACTTGGAGATTTTGCAAGGGATTATATCAAGAATGGCAGGAAATAGTGCATCTTGCAAAACATGGGCTTTAACAATCATCACAGGCATAATTGCCTTTTCGATTCAAAATCAAAGTATACCAATCTGGACTAGCCTTATCCCAGCTATTATGTTCCTTGCACTGGATGTTTTTTACCTTGGATTGGAAATCAAGTTCAGGGACTTGCAGAAAGTATTCGTTCAAAAGTTATCCTCAAATACGCTTACTCCTGGTGACATTTATATGTTCGAAAATGACAGTTCATCCCACATTCACCTTAAATACATTTGGGGTGGTATTAGGTCATTTTCTACCTCATTCTTCTATTTTCCTATTGTAACGCTAATCGCTGTGTTGTGGATTATTGGTTTCTGATTCCAGGGAGATAAACATGCCTAAAAGACAAGTATTTTACAGCTTTCACTATGCTAATGACGTTTTTAGAGTACAGCTTATTAGGAACATTGGTGTTATCGAAGATAATAAGCCCGTTTCAGAGAATAGTTGGGAGGATGTGAAGAGAAAGGGGGATGAAGGCATAAAGAAATGGATTAATGACAATATGTACTACCGCTCATGTGTTATAGTTCTTATCGGAGCAGAAACAGCTACCCGCAAATGGGTCAGGTATGAAATTAAAAAGGCATGGGTAGACAAAAAAGGGTTGCTGGGTATCTATATTCATAACCTGAATTGTCCTAGAAACGGAACATGCTCGAAGGGAGATAATCCTTTTGACCATTTTACCTTTCAAGATGGAACTAAACTATCAAGCAAAGTGAAATGCTATAATCCCAATCCTAATGCTCCATACAAAGATATCAGAGACAATCTGGAAGCATGGGTTGAAGAAGCCATTCAAGCTTCATATAGGAGGTGATGGTGTATAGAGGATTTAACGTAAAAAATATTACGTTTAATGGCAATTATATTGATATTGGATTGCACCAACAAAAACAATATAAAACAATCATAGATAAAACTCTGGATAGCTTCATACTTGACAGTGGTAATTTGGACGGATCGAAAATGCAGAGTGACTGGTTTCCAACAATTGATGCTGATATCTTTGTCTCTCATTCTCATAAAAATATGGATTTAGCATTAAGTTTTGCCGGTTGGTTAAAAGATAGGTTTGGTTTATCAACTTTTATTGACTCAAGTGTTTGGGGTTATTCCAATGATTTACTAAAGAAAATTGACGATAAATACTGCACAAGAATAACAGATGGTCTTTATGATTACGAAAAACTAAAAGCTTCTTCAAGTCATGTTCACATGATGCTCGCTAGTGCACTAACAATGATGATTAATAAAGCAGAATGCTTGTTCTTCTTGAACACCCCTAGTTCCTTATCTGTAGATAATATTAAGCAAAAAACAATGTCACCTTGGATATATTTTGAGTTAACGACTAGCAGGTTTATCAGAAAACCTATTCCAGAAAGGAGAATTCAAAAGGTAATAACAGAAGCATACGCTATCATCAAAAAAGCTGAATTGAACATAGAATACACAGTTGATTTTTCGGACTTTATCACATTAGGTGCAGATGAACTCAAAGCGTGGTCTAACGGTATTGGCATAAAAGGGATTGAAACTTTAGATAAATTGTATGAGCTACATCCTTTACACTAATCTTTAATTAGACTATTGTAGTCGTCGTCCTGCACTTCCAATGAAATGGTGGGAACGGAGTATGTGCTCCAGATACGCCTACCGGGTTCATCTCTGAGTCGTATTCGATCTGATCGTCTTTGATCCAGGGTGCGAGTGCTTTGATGTAGTCTCTGGCATCATCCAGGCTG
>JAKPKF010000282.1 GCA_029553845.1 bacterium
AGGACAAAGAGCCGTTCCAGCAGTAGCAGGATTAAGAGCAGATACACAAGAAGTTGGAACACAGGGAGTTGGAACACAACCAATATATCCTACTGGGACAATTCCTACAACACAAGGAGGACAACAGGGGGTAGGAGCTCAAGGAATAAGTCCTCTAAATCTTATGTTAGCTCAAGAGGTTTTAAATGGAAACATATCAGCAGCAGAAGCAAATGCGGTACTTAGCCTATTAGGTATGGAACAAGACAAGACTCCACAGGCTAGTGCAGCTCAAATGGATGCTCAAAATGCAATTAATATGGTAAATAGGTTGTCTCAAAGCATTGCATCAACAGGTTTAACAGGACCAATCAAAGGATTAGGAGCTAAAATCCCGTATGCTACAGAATCTAAAGACTTACAAGCCCAGATAGACTTGGCAAGACAAGTGGTTGGAAAGTTCTTGGAGGGAGGGGTGCTAAGAAAAGAAGACGAAGAGAAGTACAAAAAGATACTACCAACTATGTATGATACTCTAGAGGTTGCTCAAAGGAAGTTACAAAACATTATGACAGAACTTCAAAGTAGATTGGCTCAATACGAAGCTACTGGATATAGTGGGTATGGTCAAGACCCATATGCAGCCATTGATGAGCTAGGACTTTAAATGATAAATGACAGAAATGGAAAATGATAAAGTTATAATACTAGAACAACAAATGAAGGAGGTCTGCGAAAAAATTGACAAACTTGATGAGAAGATAGATAGGGGATTTACCGATATAAAAAAAGATATGACCCAGTATGTTAGAAAAGACAACTACCAGCGAGATATGAAGGCAATTGAAAAACAAGACAAATTACATAGTCAACAAATAGATAAAATAGGGAGTGCAGTTAATAAACTGATCTGGTTATTAGCAACAACAGTCTTAGGATTTATCATAACGCAAATACTAACAAGCAGATAACTAGATTATCAAGACTGTTTGGGTAAAAACGACCATAACACTTGTTCACAAAAACACAACATACAGAAGAGTAGAGCAGAGTAGGGGACTTTGCTTGACAGAAGAATACAAAAGCGCCTTAAATACGGCATTTTGTAAAATAGGGGGATATGTACAAAGAGAGTAGGGCGGTGGAATAGGGGATATGGGTAGCCTATTTTAGAAAATGATATAATATACTAATAAGTTTGGGGAACTAAACATGGCATACACTTCACTATTCAAAAAGGACGATGTAAGAATTACTACACCATTTTCTTCTAGTCACAAAGGGTTAGACCTTTCTCGTGGAGTTGTTGAGCAACCAATCTATTTACCTAATAGAGCAGTTAGTGGAACAGTCTGGAAAATATTACCTGGCTACACAAAGAACGGTGTTGAGTATAAAAACGCCCCTATTATTTATGTAAAGCACAAGGACGGTAGCGGTTCAAGATATATTCATAGTTACCCTAAAAATGTTAAGGTTAAAGTAGGAGACACAGTTGTTGCTGGTCAGCAGATTTGTTGCACAGGCAATTCAGGACACAGCCATGGAGACCATCTCCACTTTGAGTGGCTAACTAAATGG
>JAKPKF010000291.1 GCA_029553845.1 bacterium
TGAATTGCTCTGAGAATTGGTTCCGGAAGGTTGATATCAGTGAATTTAGTCAATGTGAGGGGATTCCTTTTTGTAAATTTCGAGCCAAACTGAAGAGGGAGTCATTTCTGTCTAGCATTTGTTTTCTCAGGCTTGGGTAGTCAAGGTAAAAGGTATCTGTTCTTATTATTCTTTCCTATAAGCTGCATATATTTATCACCTAAAATCGGAGGGATGACAGGAATGGTCTTATTAGTATTCAGTTCTGACTGGAAGATTTGTTCATGATTTTGATTATTTCTACCTCTATTATTGCTATAAGAATTGAACCTGATTTGGTAAGCGAAAGTATAAGCCAAGATACCAATGTCGCTATTCGGTTTTTCAGAAAGAATTCTTCTTCAAGACCGTTAATAACTGTCTCGTTCTATAAGTCATCCTATTTGATTAATACGAGAGGTTTTACAGCGACATTTTTGCCAGTTTGTATCCGGCAATAGTAAACACCATTGCCAACCGAATGACCTTTCTTATCTATTCCATCCCAGTTTAGGGAATAACTGCCAGCTTTTTGTATTGAATCTAATAAACAAGCGATTTCCTGTCCTTTGATGTTGTATATCTTAATCGAGACAACTTCACACGATACTAACTTGTAGTTGATGGTTACTCTATTACTAAATGGATTTGGTGCAGTTTTCAAGCACAGACCATTAATATAGGGTGATGCGTTATCCTGAATAGGTGTGGGAAGGACTTTGGTTTTTAGATAAAAAAAATTAGAACCGTTTGCATATTCTTCATTATAAAGGAAATACAGAGTATTATTCATCAACACTAATCTTGGGCCCCAACCATATCGATCACTATTAGTTAGCATTTCTTCGTTGTTCCAGTTCTCTCCAGTATAGCAAATTGTGTTGTAGATTGAAATCCACCCATCAAAGAAGCGCTTATAGCTAATCAAATATTGTGTATTATCTTGATATACTATAGATATAGGTCTTGAATCCGTAGTTATTATTACAATCGGATCCCAATTTCCATTGATTTTGGAAGTATAACATAACTGAGTGGGTGATGGCATATACTCTTCCCATGCCAGATGAGGAAAATTATTGTTGTCCACTCCAATTGTGTATCCCCACCATAATCTAAATGTACCCAAAGGAGTAGGATCCTCCCATCTGTCTGCTTGTGAATTGTAAAAATAGTATGCAGCTTTGGGTACACTGCTGCCCGGAGTTGTATAGCTTCCTATGCAATGCAGGTTGTTATTGTGATCTGCCACTGCTTGGCGAATACTAAACATTTGTTTGGTGCTATCAAAAGGAGTTATCATCGGACTCAGTACTCCGTTTTCAATGAAGCAATAGTGAGCTCCACTGGGAAAATAGGACAAGATAAAAAAAACATAAACTCTGTCCTTATTATCTATCATAAAGTCATATACCATAATACCTTCATAATCTGGAACAACATCAACGAAAGCTCCCCATACTCCATTGGTGCATTTTCGGTAGTGTATCTTGTTATTCTCGTAAGCATGATAGTCATATAGAATATGAAGATTATTCTGCGAATCAACAGCTATCCAGGGAAATCTCATCAACGACTCCAGTCCGTTTTCCTCAGAAATAATGACTGGCTCAGTCCAGATATGCCCTCCATCTTCAGATTTCGCATACATAATTTTAACTACTACCTCCGGCTGATACACCTGTGCCCAAACAACATGGATTATTCCCTGACTATCAATGCAATAATCATACTTTTCAGTATTAGCGTTCATAAAGGGTAAACTGATAGGTTCACTCCATTCCTGGGCAATGAGGAATGCGGAGAGGAATATCAACGAGATAGTGCAAATCAGTTTTGTTTGCTTCAATTGATGCCATAAGTCCTTCTGGGCATACCACTTCCGAGAGATTCGTGAATAGCTTATGCTATCTAAAATATGTAACATTGCGCTCATTGCTACATCCTCCCCAGGACTTATCAGTATCCACTAAACAACTTAGTTGGGCTATCTATGAAATGCTACTTAGTGCATCTTGTAAGAGCATTTTTCTATAGTGAACTACTTCGTTAGAATAAAATCCTTAATCTATAGGGCTGGCTTTATACCGATAACTGAAAGACGACAGATTTTGCAACTTCATTCATATTCTTGTTTGTAATTATTCAAGCTCTCATTTATTCGTCAAGTAAATATTTTAGGATGCATAGAAAGTCATCACTCATTTAGTCACTCAGCTCAAATCTTGCGAAATACTTGTCGATCTCAGGTCTCAGTTCAATACCAACTCGTTCAAACACATCCAAAAGAGCTTCGTAAGCACCATTTCCGCCAACAAAGTCCCAAAACTC